>JAEUKU010000063.1 GCA_016794075.1 Rhodospirillaceae bacterium | reverse complement strand
GGCGGCGCGGCCGGCCCGTTCCAACAGGTGGCGCACGGCGGCGGCATGGCGCTCGGTCAGTTCGCGCTCCGCCTCGGCCACCAGGCCGCCGGCGTTGCGCGTCGTCATGCCGAGGCAGGATTTCAGCTGGGTGCGAAAGGCGGAATCATAGGGCGCCGTCAAGGCGGGCCCGAATTCGGCGATGGTCACGCCGTCGGTGCGGATCAGCGCGGCGTCGACGCCGTCGCAGGAGGTGCCGCTCATCAGGCCGATGGCCCAGATCGCCTGGCCCGCGCCGCCGCTTTTCCGCCCCGAGTCCATCGCCCATCCGCCGGTTTACGCCCTTCCGGAGGATGTGTTACATCACCGCCCACCCAAAGCAAGACCCTGCCAAAGCACCCCAAGAGAACAGAGCCCCTTCCCATGTCCGCCCCGAAATCCGAGTTCGTCAAGGTCATCCAGGAGCGGGGCTATTTTCACCAATGCACCGACCTGGAGGCCTTGGACGCGCTGGCGGCCAAGGGCGTCGTCAGCGGCTATATCGGCTTCGACGCCACCGCGGATTCGCTGCATGTCGGCCACATGGTGCAGATCATGCTCCTGCGCCGGCTGCAGCAGACCGGCCACCGGCCGATCGCGCTGATGGGCGGCGGCACGACCAAGGTCGGCGACCCCTCGGGCAAGGACGAGAGCCGCAAGCTGCTCAGCGTCGAGGACATCAACCGCAATCTCGATCGCATCAAGCTGAGCTTCGCCGGCTACCTGCGCTTCGGCACGGCCAGGAACGACGCGGTGATGGTCAACAACGCCGATTGGCTGGACAAACTCAACTACATCGAGTTCCTGCGCGATTACGGCCGGCACTTCTCGGTCAACCGGATGCTGAGCTTCGATTCGGTGAAGCTGCGGCTCGAGCGCGAGCATCCGCTGAGCTTCCTCGAATTCAACTACATGATCCTGCAGGCCTACGACTTCCTCGAGCTGTCGCGGCGGCTGGATTGCCGTTTGCAGATGGGCGGGTCCGACCAGTGGGGCAACATCGTCAACGGCGTCGAGCTCGGCCGCCGCATCGACAACAAGGAGCTGTTCGGCCTCACCGCGCCGCTCATCACCACGGCCTCGGGCGCGAAGATGGGCAAGACGGCGGCGGGCGCGGTCTGGCTGAACCAGGAGCGGCTCAGCGCCTATGACTTCTGGCAATACTGGCGCAACACCGAGGATGGAGACGTCGGCCGTTTCCTGAGGCTATTCACCGATCTGCCGCTGCCGGAGATCGCGCGGCTGGAGCGGCTGCAGGGCGCCGAGATCAACGAGGCGAAGATCATCCTCGCCAACGAGGCGACGACGCTGTGCCACGGCGCCGAGGCGGCGCGCAACGCGGCGGAGACCGCGCGGCGCACCTTCGTCGAAGGCGGGCTGGGCGAGGATCTGCCGGTCGTGGAGATCGCGCGCGCCGAACTGGCCGCCGGCATCGCGGCAATCGACCTGCTGCACCGCGCCGGACTGGTTGGCAGCAAGGGCGAGGCGCGGCGGCTCATCAAGGGCGCCGGCGCGCGCCTCAACGACGCGGCGATCGAGGACGAGAACCGGCGGGTGACGCTGGACGACCTCAACGCCGAGGGCGTGGTGAAACTCTCCTTCGGCCGCAAGAAGCACGCGGTGGTGCGGCCGAAATAGGCCGCGACAATCCCCGTTATTGGTGGCTGCCGGCCGGCGGCAAGGTGACGCCGCCTGAGCCGTTGCCCTCGTCTTCGCCGATATCCTCGGTGAACAATCCGCGCAGGAACCCGGGCGCGAGCGCCGCCCAGGGATTGACGTCGATCTTCGGCTCGCCGAGGTCGCCGGCGATCTTGTAGGTGGCGGAGAACATGCCCTCACCCTCACCGCCCTGCAGCAGCGGGCCGAGCAGCGGGATATTGCCGAGGATGCTGTTCAACGCATAGGCCGGCACGATCACGCCTTCCAGTTCGACCTTCTGCCGGTCGAGATCGATGACCCCCTTGGACGTGAGACCGATCGACGGGCCGGCGCTGCGGAACTTGCGCACCTCGATCGTGCCCGCGGTCTTGGTGAAGCGCGCGGTGGCGCCGTCGAAATAGAAGCCTTCGCCGCTCAGCACGTCGATCAGGCCGGTCAGCGCGGCGACCGAGAGGAAGCGCACGAAGAACGGCGTGTTGAGCAGGCGGAAATGCCCGGCGTCGAGCCTGCCGCGGAGCGGCCGGCGCGGCTCGTCGTCCTTCACCTTGCCGGTGATCTTCAGGTCGCCGCCCTTGATCGAATCGTAGATGTCGAGGGCGCGCAGTGCGGCGCCGCCATCGTTCGTCTCGGCGTTCAGGACATGAATCCCGCCCTCGGCCGGCCGATAGCTCAAGGTCAGCGGCGCCCCGCCGGGCAACGTCGCCGTCAGGTCGATCACGTCCCACCACATCGGATCGTGGTAGAGCTCGACCTTCACGTCGCTGAGCGAGCGGCCCTCGCCCACGCGCACCGAGTTCAAGGACGGCGCCACCAGGCGGAACGGGCGCTGCGTCTCGTTCTCTTCGCGCGCCAGCGTCGCCTCGTCCTTCGGCGGCCCGTCCTCGGCCATCCAGGGCTCGACGTCGACGTCGCCGCCGCCGATGGCGATGTCGATCAGCTCGCCCTTGAAGCCGACCGCGACATCTTTCAGCACATTACGGCCGAAGCTCAGCGCCGGGAGAACGACGCGGATCGGCTTGCCGGAATCGAACTCAATCCGCCCGGCGGCGTTGAGGTCGCCCGCCGCGACCTGGAACGAAGGAATCTGAACGATGCGGTCGTCGCGAAGCTCCAGGGCGATCCGGCCGCGCCCGCCCTGGCCGGTCGGCTTCGCCCATTTGACGAAATCGAAGGCGAGCGTCGCCTGCGTCAAATCGAGATCGGCATCGAGGCGGCCCCGACCGTCGGCGAAGGATATATAGGTCAGGTCGGCTGCGCTCGATCCCTCCAGGAAAGGCCGCGTGTCGTAGCCGGCGGCCGCCATGCGCTCCGCGTCGACCGTGCCGATGGCGCGGATCTGCCGCTCGAACTTGGCGTCGTCGGTGAAATTCTCCAGCCATTGCAGGTCCATCGGCACGCCACCGAAGGTAAGCGGCCCGCTGATGCGCATGCCGTTCTGGCTCAGCGCCAGCGACAGGTTGCCGTCGGTCACATCGCGATCGAACATCACCTTCTGCAGCCCCACCTCGGTCAGTTCCGCGGTGACGCCGATCTTGACCTGCTTGAAGCTCAGATTCTTGGCCGCGGGAAAGTCGAAGTCGAGGCGGGTCTTGACCTTGCCGGAGCCGCTGGCCGGGCTGATTCCGAGCTTCGAGGCGTAGCCCAGGCGCGGGTGGTCGAGCAGTTCGAGCGCGTCGCGCATCGGGCCGCCGATATCGCCGCCGACCTTGATGAACTGGTCCTCCTGGTCGAGCCCGGTGATCAGCAGATCGCCGGTGGAGATCGCGATGTTGCCGACATTGCCGCCCTCGATCTTGGCGGCGAATTGCTGGGCATTGAAGCTGGCGCTGGCGATGCCGTTCTCGATCGGTGGCATCGGCCGCAGATAGTGCACCGTCAGCTGCTCGCCCTTGAATGTTCCTTCCAGCTTCTCCACCGAGAGGCCGTCGCGCGCGCCAGGCGCAAAGCGGAGCCGAATTTCGGCAACCAGGTCCTGCACCAGGCCGCTGGTGATGTTGGGGATCAGCCAGTCGCGCGCGTCCTTCGCCACGGTCTCCGGCCACCAGCCGTCGACCTTCTGCCAGTCGAGCCCACCGCCCTTGAGCACGGCGCTCAGCAGCGGCGCGCCATCATCGGTCGCCTTGCCGGCCAGGAAGCCGTCGCCCTGGCCGCTCAGTTCGAAGACCGGCCCGTCGAGGTCGAGCGACAACGTGTCGAGGGTGATGAGGTCGAGATCGGGATCGACCCGCCCCTTGGCGACCAGTTCCTTGATCGGCAGCGGCGCCTTCATCAGATCCGGCAGGGCGACCTCGCCGTTCCGCCCACTCAGGGAGAACTCGGTCAAGCCCAGCTGCCCGTCGAGCGAGATGGAGGTGCGCGCCTCACCCTGCAGAAAGATGTTGGCATTGGCCAAGATGGCGAGGCCGGTTTCCACCAGCCCGATCGCCGGCGCGGCGAAACGCTGCAGCCGCGCGGTCACCTCGAAGCGCTCGCCGCCCGCCGGCAGGAACAGGTCGCCGGAGAGCCGCGCCGGGTCGCCGAATTGCGGCACGTCGAGATTGAAGCTGCCGGCGAGGCCGCGATCGCCGCGCGCCAGGTGGATCTCGACCTTCTCCGCCTTCCAGGTGTTGCCGGCGTGGCGGTCCTCGATGCTGACGCCGCCGTCATAGATCGCCGCCTCGGCCAGATAGCCGGTGCGCTTGTCGGGATCGGGGGCGGCCAGCAATTCCCGGATGATCGCCGCCATGAGATCGGATTGCGAGTACTGGCCCGCAGGCTGAACAGTGGCGGGCGCGGCGGGCTGAACGGAAGTATCAGGGGTCAGCAGCTTGCCGCCGAACTCGAAATCACCCGCCTCGTTGCGCGCCAGCACCAGCTCCGGCCGGAACAGTTCGATGCGCGAGGGCGCGATGAGGCCGCGGAACATCGCCGCGCCGCTGAGGCCGAAGCCCAGCTCCGGCACCGAGGCCAGGTCGTTGCCCGAAACGTCGGTGATGCGCACGCCGACGGCGCGGATGTCCAGCGTGCGCTCCCATCCCGCCCAGGCCAGCACGGTGTCCTGCACCACGAACTTGAACTCGGCGCCCGGCCGGTTCAGCGCCTCTTCGACATAGGGCTTCAGGAAGCGGAGATGGATCGGCCCCTCATAGGCGAGCCGCCAAGCGACGAAGCCGGTCAGCAGCACCAGCCCGGCCAGCAGGGCGCCGACGACCTCGAGTGCAAACTTGCTGGCACGCAGAATCATTCGCCGTGTCGCCGCCTGTTCGATGCGTCGTGCCGCCCGTCGCGCGGGCGCTCATCCTTGCGGTTGACCGCCGGCTTGCCCCTGAACTTGACCGGACGCCGCCCTTGCCGCACTGTGCCAGCCGATTTCACCACACCAATCCACCAACCCGATGCCGCTGGCCTTCGATCCCGCCCAACTGCCGAAGGCTCATGATCTGCGCCAGGCCCGGATCGAACTCGATCGACTGGCCGCGATCTGGTGCCCCTCCGATCAAAGCGCCCTGCCCGATCCCGCCCGGACCGAGGCCCTGCTCACCGCCATCTTCGGCAATTCTCCGTATTTGAGCCAATTGGTGGTCAACGAGGCCGCGCACTTTTTTGCAGTATTAGCCGACGGGCCGGACTCTGTCTTTAACAAATTGTTGAACGATCTCGCGGAGTTGGGCCGGAACGAGACGCAGGAATCGGTGTTGATGCGCCGCCTGCGCCAGGCCAAGCGCTGCGCCCACCTGACCATCGCGGTGGCGGACATCATCAGGGCTTGGCCGCTGGAGCGCGTCACCGGCGCGCTCAGCGATTTCGCCGATTCCGCGGTCGGCGCGGCGGTCGCCTTCCTGCTGCGCCAGGCGCATCAGGCGGAAGAGCTCGACCTGCGGCATCCGGAAGACCCGGCGCAAGACAGCGGCCTGGTCATCCTCGGCCTCGGCAAGCTCGGCGCCTGCGAGCTCAACTATTCGAGCGACATCGACCTCATCGTCCTGTTCGACCCCGACATCGTGCGCTATCGCGGTCGGCGCACCGCGCGCGAGTGCTTCGTCAAGCTGGCGCGCAACCTGGTGCGCCTGCTGCAGGACGCAACCCAGGACGGCTACGTGCTGCGCGTCGATCTGCGCCTGCGCCCCGACCCGGCGTCGACCCCGCTCGCCATGTCGACCATCGCGGCGGAGACCTATTACGAAGGCATGGGGCAGAACTGGGAGCGCGCGGCGATGATCAAGGCGCGGCCCATCGCCGGCGACCTGCCGGCGGGCGAAGCCTTCCTTGCCAATCTGCGCCCCTTCATCTGGCGCAAGCATCTCGATTTCGCCGCCATCCAGGACATCCATTCGATCAAGCGCCAGATCCACGCGGTGAAGGGTCATCGCGAGATCGCCGTCGGCGGCCACAACATCAAGATCGGCCGCGGCGGCATCCGCGAGATCGAGTTCTTCGCCCAGACCCAGCAACTCATCTGGGGCGGTCGCAACCCCGATCTGCGCCTGCGCCAGACCTGCGCCGCCATCGAACGCCTGGTGGAGATGGGGCGCACCGCGCGCGACGCCGCCGACGACCTGGTCGCCGCCTATCGCTATCTGCGCCATGTCGAGCATCGGCTGCAGATGGTCGACGACCGGCAGACCCAGACCCTGCCCGACGCGGGCGCAGAGCTGGACCGTCTGGCCTTGTTCTGCGGCCATGCCGATACGGCGGAGTTCAGCGCCACGCTGCTCCACCATCTGGGGCAAGTCGAGGATCACTACGCCGACCTGTTCGAAGAGGCGCCGTCCCTGGGCGAGAAGGGCAATCTGGTCTTCACCGGCACAGAGGACGATCCGGCGACGGTCGAGACGCTGGAACGCATGGGCTTCCCCGACGGACACGCGGTCTCCGCCCAGGTGCGCGCGTGGCATCACGGCCGCTACCGCGCCACCCGCAGCGCCCGGGCGCGCGAGCTCCTGACCGAGCTGATGCCGAAGCTGCTCGACGGCCTCGCGCATACCGCCGACCCGGACACCGCCTTCCGCCGCTTCGACGATTTCATGCGCTCGCTGCCCGCCGGCGTGCAGCTCTTCTCGCTGCTGCATTCCAACCCGAGCCTGCTCGACCTCATCGCCGACGTGATGGGCTCGGCGCCGCTGCTCGCCGACCACCTCAGCCGCTATCCCATGCTGCTCGACGGCGTGCTCACCGCCGGCTTTTTCGAGAAGGTGCCGGACCGCGAGGCGATGTCACGCGATTTGCGGCGGCAGCTCTCCTTCGTCGACGATTTCCAGGACCGCCTCAGCCTGATGTGCCGCTGGACCAAGGACCGGCAGTTCCAGATCGGCGTGCGCCTGCTGAAAGGTGTCGGCGACGGCAACATCGCCGCCGGCGAACTGTCCGATGTCGCCGACGCGGTGATCGGCGCTCTCTTCCCCCTGGTCACCGCCGAGTTCGAGCGCACGCATGGCAAGCTTCCCGGCCGCGGCATGGCCGTGGTCGCGCTCGGCAAGCTCGGCAGCCGCGAGATGACGGTGACCTCCGACCTCGACCTCATCTTCATCTACGACGTGCCGCAGGGGATCGAGGGCTGGGACACGCTGCAATCCGAGGGGCCGAAGCCGCTGGCGCCGATCCAGTATTACGCCCGGCTGGCGCAGCGGCTGATCACCGCGCTCACCGCCATGACCGGCGACGGCAAGCTCTACGACGTCGACATGCGCCTGCGACCCTCCGGCAATTCCGGCCCGATCGCCAGCGGCCTGCCGCCCTTCGAGCGCTATCAGCGCCAGGAGGCCTGGACCTGGGAGCATATGGCGCTGACCCGGGCGCGGCCGGTGGCCGGCGACCCGACCCTGCAGCTCGATGTCGAGGAGAGCCTGGCGCGCATCCTCACCCTGCAGCGCGAGCCCGCGAAGCTGCGCCGCGACGTCGCCGACATGCGCGAGCGGATGGCGCAGCAGCACAAGGGCGAAAGCCTCTGGGACTTCAAGCACCAGCGCGGCGGCCTGGTCGACATCGACTTCATCGCGCAATACCTGATGCTGCGCCATGCCGCCGCGCATCCGGAGATCCTGCACCGCAACCCCGCCGACGCCCTCGCCGCCCTGATCAAGGCCGGCCTGCTCGAAACCCAGACCGGCGACCGGCTGGTGACCGCGCTCAACCTGTGGCGCCAGCTCCAGCAGATGATCCGCCTGCTGGTCGGCGAGGCGGTGGACGAGGCCCGGCTGCGCCCGCCGACGGCGAAGCACCTGGCGGCCTCGGGCGGCTGCCCGGATTTCTCCGTGCTGAAGGCGCTGATCCGCGACACGGCGGCGGGCGTCTTCGCGGATTTCAACCGCATCCTGGAGACAGCGGAGTCGAAGGAGATCGGCGGTTCTTGATTCCGCCGGCGCGCCGGGGCTAACGTGCCGCCGCGTCAGCCAGGGAGACGGACAGATGACATTGAAAGTCGGCGACAAGGCGCCCGCGTTCTCGTTGAAGACCGATGGCGGCGGCAAAATTTCGCTCTCGGGCCTCAAGGGCCAGAACGTGGTGCTGTATTTCTATCCCAAGGACGATACCTCCGGCTGCACCGCCGAGGCCTGCGCCTTCCGCGACAATCTGCCGAAATTCGGCAAGCTCGACGCGGTGGTGATCGGCGTCTCGCGCGACAGCGCCGAGAGCCACGACAAGTTCAAGACCAAGCACAAGCTCAACTTCACCCTTGGTTCGGACGATACCGGCAAGGTGACCGAGGACTACGGCGTCTGGGTCGAGAAAAGCATGTACGGCCGAAAATACATGGGCATCGAGCGGGCCACGTTCCTCATCGACGCTAAGGGCAAGATCGCCGCCATCTGGCGCAAGGTGAAGGTGGCCAGCCATGTCGACGAGGTTCTGAAGGCGGTGAAGGCGCTCGACGCCGGCTGATGCGCGACCTCGCCGCCAGCGCATGCGCGATCCTCAATGCCGCGGCGCCGGCGGACAAGGTCGCGTTGTCCCTGGCGCTGGCGC
>JAEUKU010000351.1 GCA_016794075.1 Rhodospirillaceae bacterium | reverse complement strand
CATATTTCTTCGCCATCCTGTCCGGGAAATAGTCGAGCAGGTCGCGCTCCAGATAGGGGTCGTCCGGAAGCGGGCTGGCGACGAGGTCGTCGAGCAGCACCATCTTGGCATAGGCGAGCAGCACGCCGATCTCGGCCCGGGTCAGCGGCTCGTTGCGCGCCGCGCGTTCGGCCAGTGCCACGTCGGAGGGCAAGAGTTCGACCTTGCGGTCGAGCAGCCTGCGCGCCTCGAGCCCGGCCATGAAGCGCTGCTGGTGCGGGATCTCGGCCGTACCGCGCAGCTGCGCCAGCGAGATGGCGAGCGTCTGGTGGTAGTTGTTGGCGAGCACCAGCCCCGCCACCTCGTCGGTCATCGAGGCCAAAAGCTTGTTGCGTGCCGGCCGCGTGAGGCTGCCGGAACGCATCGCCGTCGCCAGCGCGATCTTGATGTTCACCTCGACGTCGGACGAGTTCACCCCGCCGGAATTGTCGATCGCGTCCGAATTGCAGCGTCCGCCCGCGAGCCCGTATTCGATGCGACCGCGCTGGGTGATGCCGAGATTGGCGCCCTCGCCGATCACCTTGGCGCGCACCTCGGCGCCGGTGATGCGGATCGCGTCGTTGGCGCGGTCGCCGACCTCCGGGTTGGTCTCGGTCGAGCCCCGCACATAGGTGCCGATGCCGCCGAACCAGAGAAGATCGGCCGGCGCCTTGAGAATGGCGTTCATGATCTCCGCCGGCGAGGCGACCGTCTTGTCGAGCCCGATCGCGGCCGCCGCCGCAGGGCTGAGCGTGATCGACTTCAGCGACCGCGGGAAGATGCCGCCGCCGGCCGAGAGCTTGCTCTTGTCGTAGTCCTGCCAGGACGAGCGGGGGAGCGCGAAGAGCCTCTCGCGCTCGGCGAAGGAGGCTGCCGCATCCGGTTCGGGATCGATGAAGATGTCGCGGTGGTCGAAAGCTGCGATCAGCCGGATCTCGCGAGAGAGCAGCATGCCGTTGCCGAAGACGTCGCCCGACATGTCGCCGACGCCGACGCAGGTGAAGTCCTGCGCCTGGATGTCCTTGCCGAGCTCGCGGAAATGCCGCTTCACGCATTCCCAGGCGCCGCGCGCGGTGATGCCCATCTTCTTGTGGTCGTAACCGGCCGAGCCGCCGGAGGCAAAGGCGTCGTCGAGCCAGAAGCCGTAGTCGCGCGACACGCCGTTGGCGATGTCGGAGAAGGTCGCCGTGCCCTTGTCGGCCGCGACCACCAGGTAGGGATCGTCCTCGTCGCGCCGCACCACGTCCTTCGGCGGCACCACCTTGCCTGCCGCCAGGTTGTCGGTGATGTCGAGCAGGCCGCGCATCAGCGTCTTGTAGCAATGCACGACTTCGGCCATCACCGCTTCGCGGTCGCCGGTCTGCGGCGGCCGCTTGACCACGAAGCCGCCCTTGGAGCCGACCGGCACGATGACCGCGTTCTTGGTCATCTGCGCCTTCATCAGGCCCAGCACCTCGGTGCGGAAATCCTCGCGCCGGTCCGACCAGCGGATGCCGCCGCGCGCCACCTTGCCTCCGCGCAGGTGGATCGCCTCGGCGCGCGGCGAATAGACGAAGACCTCGACCAGCGGTCGTGGCAGCGGCAGGTCCTCGACCTTGTGCGAGTCGAGCTTGAACGAGATGTAGTCCTTGTCATTGCCCTGCGCGTCGCGCTGGAAGAAATTGGTGCGCAGCGTGCACTGCACGGCGTTGAGGAACCGGCGCAGGATGCGGTCCTCGTCCAGGTTGGCGACGCCGTCGAGCGCCTTCAGGATGCGGTCCTGCACCGCCTGCGTCTCCTTCTCCCGGTTGCCGGAGAAGCCGGGATCGAACATGACGTAGAACAGATGCACCAGGTCGCGGGTGATGACCGCGTTGGCGTTCAGCGTCTGCTCCATATAGGCCTGGCTGAAGGCGATCGCCGCCTGGCGCAGGTATTTGCAATAGGCGCGCAGCAGGGCGATGTTGCGCCAGCCGATGCCGGCGGTGAGGACCAGGCGGTTGAAGCCGTCATCCTCCGCCTCGCCGGCCCAGATGCGCCCGTAGGCCTCGTGGAACTTGTCGCGGATCTGCGACACGTCGACATCGGCGCCGTCGGCCGTGCACATGGTGAAGTCGTGGATCCACACCGCGCGGTCCTCGCCGGCGGAGACCACTTCGAAGGGAATCTCGCTGATCACCTTGAGGCCGAAATTCTCCAGCGACGGCAGCACGGTGGAGAGCGCGATCTTGTCCCTGGCCTGGTAGAGCTTCAGGCGCAGTTCGTTGCTGGCCGCCTCGATCGGGCGATAGAGGTTGATGGCCGGCGTGGGCCGCGCCTTCGCCTCCTCGACGCGGTCGATGTCCTGCACCGCGCTGTGGGCGTTGAAATGATCGTCATAGCCGCCGGGGAAGGCGTCGCGATAGCGCCGCAGCAGGTCCATGCCGAGCGCCTCGCCCTTGGCGTCGACCAGGGCGTCGCGCAGGCGATCGGCCCAGGAGCGCGCCACCTCGGCCAGCTTGGCCTCCAGCGCCTTCAAATCGACCTCCGGCACGGCGCCGGGATTGGTGGCGACGATCAGCTGGATGCGCGCCAGCGCGCCGTCGCCCAAATGCACGTAATAGGCCGAGAGCGTGCCCTTGAACGCCTCGCACACCACCTCCTGCATGCGCAGGCGGATCTGCGTGCTCATCGCATCCTTGGGCAGGAAGATGAGGCAGGTGACGAAGCGCTCGAACGGGTCGCGGCGCAGGAAGAGCGCGATGCGCTGGCGCTCCTGCAGGTGCAGGATGCCGAGCGCGGTTTCCAGGATCTCCGCCTCCGTCGCCTGGAACAGCTCGTCGCGCGGATAGGTTTCCAGGATATGCGCGAGCGCCTTGCCGTCATGGCTGTTGGGGTTGAAGCCGGCCTGGGCGATGACCGTCTCCACCTTGCGCTGCAGCAGCGGGATCTCGCGCGGCGAGCGGTTATAGGCGACCGAGGTGAACAGGCCGGCAAACAGCCTTTCGCCCACCACCTCGCCCTTCTTGTCGAAGATCTTGACCCCGAACACGTCCATCGGCACGTCGCGGTGGACGGTGGCGCGGGTATTGGCCTTGGTGACGAAGAGCAGCTTGGGCTGGCGCAGATAGGACCGCACCTGGCTCGGCATCGCCTGGGTGTTGCGCATGCCGCCGAAGATGCGCATGTCGAAATCGCGCAGCACGCCCAGCGACTTCTCCTCGACGATGCGATAGGCGGCGGCGTCGCCCTTGCCCGCCATGGTGTATTCGCGATAGCCGAGGAAGGTGAAATGGTCGTCCTCGATCCATTTCAGGAAGCGGGCGACCTCGGCGCGCTCCTCCTCGGTGACGGGGAGCTTCTGCTTCTCGATCTCGGCGATGGATTCGGCCAGCCGCGCGCGCATCTCCTTCCAGTCGGTGACGGCGTTGCGCACGTCGCCGAGGACCGCGTCCAGCCGCGTCGCCACTTCCTCCAGCTTGGCCGGCTGGGCGATCTGGGTGATGCGGATCTGCATGATGGACTCGGCCGGCGCGTCCGCTTGCCCGAGATCCGTCATCTGGCCGGACGTGTCGCGCGCGACGCGCATGATCGGGTGCACCACCAGGTGCACGTCGAGGCCGCGGCGGCCGAGCTCGGCGGTCACGGAATCGACCAGGAACGGCATGTCGTCGTTGACGATCTCGACGATGGTATGCGGCGAGCGCCAGCCATGCTCGTCCTGGCGCGGGTTGAAGACGCGTAGCTTCGGCTTGCCCGGCTGCCGCTTGCCGGCGAATTGCCAGAGCGAGAGGGCGGCGCAGAACAGGTCCTCCGGCGGTTCCTGGGCGATGTCGCCCACCGGCACGTTGGCGTAGAACTGGCGGATGAAAGCCTCGACCTGCGAGGCGCGGGCGCGCTCGATGCGGCCGGTGGCAAAGCGAAGGACCTGGTCCATCAGCTGCTGTTTCAGGATTTCTGACTTCATGATCGACCCAGAATGTGGCGGCCGGCCTGCGGGCCGGCTCGCTCAGGACGCGGCCGGTCTGTCTCCGGCGCGGATGACGGTGCCGAGTCTAGCCCAAGGGCGATGCCGAAGCTAGGCAAGGCCGCGCGAATTTTGCGCGTCGATACAAGGCCTTGGTGACAGTTCGTTAACACTCCCTTTGTACTTTGTTAGGACCTGACGGGAGGGGAGCGACCGGGCCCATGAGCGACACCACGCAAGGCGGCGATACCGCGCAGGGCGGCGACGCCATCGGACAGGGCAGCGGCGCGGAGCCGGGGCGCGAACCGGCGCGGGAATTGTGGGCCGATCTGTTCGTCGAGCGCCTGTCGCCGGAGGTGCGGGCCGGCCTGGCGCCGCGGCAGCTGGCCGAGATCCGCCGCGTCGCCCGCGACGTGGCGCCCGGGCAGCACCGCGTCGACCTGCGCTTCAACCTGCCGTTCCTGGGACCGCTGTTCGGCGGCAAGGGCGTCTATGGCGTGCTCTTGGCCGGCACCGAGCGGCGCGGCCCGGCGCGCCGCCAGCAGGACCGCATGATGCGCCGCCGCCCGCGCTCCAGCGCGCGGCAGGCGAACGCCCAGGTGCTGGCCGTCGGCTTCTCGCTGATGGCGCTGTTCTTCATGGTGCTGCTCGGCCTCACCCATGCCGGCTAGGTTGCGGCCCCGGCTCGCCGCGGCGCCGCCGCTGCTGGCGGCGCTCTTCCTCACTGCGCCGGTCGCGGCGCAGGATCAGCAGACCTCCGCGGTGCTTGGTATCGAGGGCGCCGACGATCGCGAGCCGGTCGACGCGACCGCCTGGCCCTGGGTCGCCATCGGCCAGGTCAACCGCGAGATCGGCGGCCATTGCACCGGCGCCTTGATCGCGCCCGACCGCGTGCTGACCGCGGCGCATTGCCTGTACAATTTCGGCGACGGGCGCTGGACCATCCCCTTCGAGGTGCATTTCGTCGCCGGCTATGACCGCGGCAAATACCGCGAACATGCGCGCGCCAAGAGCTTCGCCATCGCCCCGGGCTGGGACGCGACGGAGGCGACGGCGCAGGGAAATCTCGGCGACGACTGGGCGGTGATCGAGCTGGAGCGCGCCTTCACCATCCGGCCGATTGCGCTCAGCGACCTCGGCTATGAAGAGATCAAGAGCGCCGCGGCGGCGGGCGAGCTCACCATCGCCGCCTATAACCGCGATTTCGGCGAAATCCTCACCCGCCACCAGGGTTGCGACCTCGCCGGGGAAACCGGCGATGCGCGGCTGATGCTGCATGATTGCGACGCGACCTATGGCGCCTCGGGCGCGCCGCTGCTGCTGGTGACGCCCGCGGGGGCCGAGATCGTCGGGCTGCAGAGCGCGGTGGTCGAGTTGCAGGACGGCCGCACCCTGGGCGCCGCCGTGCCGGTCGCCGGCATCCGTGCGCAGGGCGGACTGGACTGAGCCCGCGCTAGGACGCGGCCGCCGCCCGGCCGGATTCCGCCGCTTCCCGATGGCGGGTCGCCAGCCACAGCACCGCCAGGCCCCAGCACGCGGAGAGCACGGATCCGGCGATGACGCCGAGGCGCATCTGCACGATGGTCGCCGGATCGGCAAAGGCGAGCGAGCCGATGAACAGGCTCATGGTAAAGCCGATGCCGGTGATCACCGCGACGCCATAGGCCTCCGCCCAGGTGGCGCCGCTCGGCAACTGCGCCAGGCCCGTTGCCCGCGCCAGCAGCAGCGCCGCCACGACGCCGATCTGCTTGCCGACGAACAGGCCGAGGATGATGCCGAGCGAAACCGGCGAGAGCAGGCTCTCCCAGGTCAGTCCCGCGAGCGACACGCCCGCATTGGCCAGCGCGAAGGCCGGCATGATGGCGAAGGCGACCCAGGGATGCAGCGTGTGGATGCAGCGCTTGGCGAGCGATTGGTGATCGTCGAGCCTCTGCCGGTCGCGGCCCCGCAGCGGCACGCAGAGCCCGACGATGGTGCCCGCCAGCGTCGCGTGCACGCCCGATTCCAGCACGCAGGCCCAGACATAGATGCCGACCAGGATATAGGCCGCGAGCCGCCGCACGCCGAGCTTGTTCATGATGAACAGGGCGGCAATGCCGATCAGCGACAGCGACAGGGCCATCGGCGAGAGATCCGCGGTATAGAAGATCGCGATGACGATGATGGCGCCGAGATCGTCCATGATCGCCAGCGCCAGCAGGAACACCTTGAGGCTGTCCGGCACCCGCTTGCCCAGCAGGCTCAGCATGCCGAGGGCGAAGGCGATATCGGTCGCGGTGGGAATGGCCCAGCCGGCGAGGTTCTGCGGCGTCTCGGCATTGATGAGGGCGTAGACGAAGGCCGGCGCCGCCATGCCGCCGATCGCGGCGAGGACCGGCAGCATCGCCTGGCGCAATGTGGAGAGCTCACCCTCGATCAGCTCGCGCTTGATCTCAAGGCCGACCAGGAAGAAGAACACCGCCATCAGGCCGTCGTTGATCCAGAGGCCGAGCGGCTTGTCGAGCCCGATGCCGTTCAGCGTGACGGTCAGGTGCAGGTCGAAGAAGCCGAGATACTGCGCGGAGAGCGGCGAGTTGGTGAGGATGAGGGCCAGCGCCGCGGCGCCGAGCAGCACGATGCCGCCCGCCGATTCGTGGCGCAGGAACTCGCGGATGGCGGAGATCGTCATGGTCGGAATTCCCCACGGCGGTCAGGGTCAAGAACGCGAGAGCCTGATCGCCAAGCCGGCGCGGCGCCCGAACGCCTCAGATGGGGTGGGAGACGGCCCAGTTCAAACGAAACCGGCGACTCCAGCATGGAAATGCGGCCCGGAAAACGGGTGGCGGGCTGGCATCCCGGGGAGACGGCCGCCCGAATCAGCGGAGGACCCGATCAGCGCAGAATCAGGCGCGTCGGCGCAACCTCGGCGCGGCGGGAAGCGGCAAGGCGGGCAATGGCGGCAGCGGTGCTGCGGCGCGGAATGGCCGCTCCGGGCATGGCAAGAGGCCCGCCATCAGCGGATTGGGCAGGGAGCCCTGGACCAGGTCGCCCGGCCCGTGGAACTGGCGGCGGGGAAAGAGCTCGAACGCTCCGCCAGCCGCCGGTTCCAGGAAGGTCGCCGGCACGGGGGCCATGAGGGTGGGGGCCATGAGGGCGGGGGGCGTGCGGGCGAAATCTCCAGGGCCGGCGAGGGCTGCGGCGGGCTGGTCCGCGGCTTGGCCGTCCACGGTCCGGGGGCGGGACCGCGGCACCATAACGGAGCGCTCGATGAGGAACATGGGGGAACGCCGCCGCTCAGCCGGCCAGCAGGCCCGGCGCGACCGCAATCAGCAGCATGATCCCGCCGAAAACGGCACCTTCGAGCAGATGACCAAGATACGTCGCCATGACCGTGTTCTCCCGTCTTTGATCCCTATTTGTTCTCATCTTGTTCCGAAGTTTTGGGGCTGTCAAGCCACCAATAGACGCAAGACAGAGCGGTCGGCTAGTTGGCGCGCTGGGCCTTCAGGCGGTAGGAACCCTGCTGCGGGCCCTCGAACAATTCGGGAACCATTGGGTGCCGGCAGGGCTTGCCGGTGTCGTCGGGCAGCAGGTTCTGCTCCGAGACGTACGCGACATAGGTTGTCTGATCGTTCTCGGCCAGCAGGTGATAGAAGGGCTGGTTTTTGTGCGGCCGGACCTCTTCGGGGATCGCCGCCAGCCATTCCTCGGTGTTGTTGAACACCGGGTCGACGTCATAGACGACGCCGCGGAACGGGAACACGCGATGCTTGACCACGTCGCCGATCTTGAAGCGGGCGACGCGCATGGAATCGGCTGAAGACATGATCCAGCTATATGGCCCGGGCCGCGGATTGGATCAAGCAGCGGGGCGCTGGTAAGGTGCCGGCATCCCGTGCATGAGGAATCCGGATGATCGAGCGCCCGCGTTTCGCCTCCACCGATCGCTACATCGCGACCCGCGACCTGGAGGTCGCGGTCAACGCCGCCATCGCGCTCGAGCGACCTTTGCTGGTGAAGGGCGAGCCCGGCACCGGCAAGACGGTGCTGGCCGAAGAGGTCGCGCAGGCGCTGGGCCTCCGGCTGATCCAGTGGCACATCAAGTCCTCCACCAAGGCGGCGCAGGGCCTCTACGAATACGATGCGGTGGCGCGGCTGCGGGACGGCCAGCTCGGCGAGGAAAAGGTCCACGACATCCGCAACTACATCAAGCGCGGCAAGTTGTGGGAGGCCTTCACCGCCGATGAGCCGGTGGTGCTGCTGATCGACGAGATCGACAAGGCCGATATCGAGTTCCCCAACGATCTGCTGCAGGAACTCGACCGCATGGAGTTCTTCGTCTACGAAACGGGCGAGACGGTGAAAGCCAGGCGCCGGCCCATCGTCCTCATCACCTCCAACAACGAGAAGGAACTGCCCGACGCCTTCCTGCGCCGCTGCTTCTTCCACTACATCCGGTTTCCGGAGAAAGAGGTGATGGAGCGGATCGTCGCCGCGCATTACCCCGATATCAAGCGCGAACTGGTGCGCGAGGC
>JAEUKU010000013.1 GCA_016794075.1 Rhodospirillaceae bacterium | reverse complement strand
GAAGCTGCAGAAACTGCAGCTCGCGATGAAAGGGATTGGATAAATGGAAATCCGCGCCGCCGAGATCTCTGCCATTCTGAAGCAGCAGATCGAGAATTTCGGCAACGAAGCCGACGTCACCGAGATCGGAACCGTGCTGTCGGTGGGTGACGGCGTGGCCCGCATCTACGGCCTCGACAAGGTCCAGGCCGGCGAGATGGTTGAATTCCCCGGCGGCATCCGCGGCATGGCGCTGAACCTCGAGACCGACAATGTCGGCGTCGTGATCTTCGGCGACGACCGTTCGATCAAGGAAGGCGACACCGTCAAGCGCACCGGCGCCATCGTCGACGTGCCGGTGGGCAAGGGCCTGTTGGGCCGCGTGGTCGACGGTCTCGGCAATCCGATCGACGGCAAGGGCCCGCTCACTGACGTGACCCGCCAGCGCGTGGAGGTGAAGGCCCCCGGCATCATCCCGCGCAAGTCGGTGCATGAGCCGATGCAGACGGGCTTGAAGGCCATCGACTCCCTGGTGCCGATCGGACGCGGCCAGCGCGAGCTCATCATCGGCGACCGCCAGACCGGCAAGACCGCCGTTATCCTCGACACCATCCTCAACCAGAAGACCATCAATGCCGGCGGCGACGAATCGAAGAAGCTGTACTGCGTCTATGTCGCGGTCGGCCAGAAGCGCTCGACCGTCGCGCAGATCGTGAAGGTCCTGGAGGACGCGGGCGCGCTCGAGTATTCCATCGTGGTCGCCGCCACCGCCTCCGAGCCGGCGCCGCTGCAGTTCCTGGCGCCGTACACGGGCGCCTCGATGGGCGAGTTCTTCCGCGACAACGGCATGCACGCCGTCATCTTCTACGACGACCTCTCCAAGCAGGCCGTCGCCTACCGCCAGATGTCGCTGTTGCTGCGCCGTCCGCCGGGACGCGAAGCCTATCCGGGCGACGTGTTCTACCTGCACTCCCGCCTGCTGGAGCGCGCGGCGAAGATGAACGATGCCAACGGCGCCGGTTCGCTGACCGCCCTGCCGGTGATCGAAACCCAGGCCGGCGACGTCTCGGCCTACATTCCGACCAACGTCATCTCGATCACCGACGGCCAGATCTTCCTGGAAACCGGCCTGTTCTATCGCGGCATCCGTCCCGCGATCAACGTCGGCCTGTCGGTCAGCCGCGTCGGCTCTGCCGCCCAGATCAAGGCGATGAAGCAGGTTGCCGGCCGCATCAAGCTGGAACTCGCGCAGTATCGCGAAATGGCGGCCTTCTCGCAGTTCGCCTCCGACCTCGACGCGGCCACGCAGAAGCTGCTGGCGCGCGGCTCGCGCCTGACCGAGCTGCTGAAGCAGGGCCAGTTCCAGCCGATGCCGGTCGAGGAGCAGGTGGTCTCGATCTTCGCCGGTGTGCGCGGCTTCCTCGACACCATCGCGGTCAACGACGTGAACCGCTTCGAGGCGGCGTTCCTCAACGAGGTGCGCGCCCGTCACGCGGATGTGCTGGAAGCGATCCGCAAGGAGCGCGAGTTGAGCAAGGCGACGGAAGAGAAGCTGACCTCGATCCTGACCGCGTTCGTGAAGTCTTTCGCCTGATCGGCTGAAGCGAAAAGGGCGGGGACATGCCAAGCCTCAAGGACCTCAAGGTCCGCATCAACAGCGTGAAGAACACGCAGAAGATCACCTCCGCCATGAAGATGGTGGCGGCGGCGAAGCTGCGCCGCGCGCAGGGACAGGCGGAAGCCGCCCGGCCCTACGCCGAGCGCATGGAGCGCGTGTTGGGCTCGCTGGCGGCGAGCGTCGCGGGCAAGGACAACGCGCCGGCCCTGCTGGCCGGCACCGGCAAGGACCAGGTCCATCTCTTGGTGGTCATGACCGCCGACCGCGGCCTGTGCGGCGCCTTCAACTCCTCCATCGTGCGCCTGGCGCGGCGCCTGGCGCGCGAGCTGAAGGGCCAGGGCAAGACAGTCAAGATCCTGACCGTGGGCCGCAAGGGCCGCGACCAGCTGCGCCGCGAATTCGCCGGCGAGATCGTCGGCAGCATCGAGGATGTTGGCAAGCCGAAGCTCACCTACGGCGCGGCGGAGAAGATCGCTGCGCGCATCCGCCAGATGTTCGACGCGGGGGAGTTCGACGCCTGCACGCTGGTCTACAACAAGTTCAAGTCGGTGATCACCCAGATCGTCACCGCGCAGCAGCTGATTCCCTTCGCCCCCGGAAACGCGGCGAACGAGAATGCCGATGCGCAAATGGCGCTCTACGAATACGAGCCGGACGAGGAATCGATCCTGGCGGAGCTGTTGCCGCGCAATATCGGCATGCAGGTCTATCGCGCGCTGCTGGAGAACGCGGCCAGCGAAGAGGGCGCCCGCATGTCGGCGATGGACAACGCCACGCGCAACGCCGGCGACATGATCAACCGTCTCACGATCACCTATAACCGCTCGCGTCAGGCCTACATCACCAAGGAACTGATCGAGATCATCTCCGGCGCGGAAGCGCTGTGAGCCAAAGTTAGTCGAAGGAGAGAACCATGGCCAAGAACCTGGTCGGCAAGATCACCCAAGTCCTGGGCGCCGTCGTCGACGTCCAGTTCGACGGCGATCTGCCGGCGATTCTGAACGC
>JAEUKU010000344.1 GCA_016794075.1 Rhodospirillaceae bacterium | reverse complement strand
AGGAACGGCGCCGCGCTGTCATGAACGCGCCGCAACGCCACCGCCGAACGACGCACCGAGCCCAAATCCTTGAACCGCTCCGCGTTCAGGGTGACCCCGCCGTCGATGTAGCGGCACAGCATCACACCGGTCTTCTCGTCGAAATGCTGCACTTCGGCGTTGACGCCCACCCTGGCGGCAGATTTCGCCGCATGCGCCTCGTTGTGGCGGTTGATGTATTCGCTGGTTCCCGCGCCCGGAATGCGCAGCACGTGGCGGCCGAGCGGTGACTCGATGCGGAAGTTGCGGTTGGTCAGGCCGCCCAGGCGCTCGGTCTTGATCGCTTCCGCCGGCACGTCCTTGAAGACATCGATGCCGCGCATGGCGGCCAGCACGTCCTCACGGTCGATGTTCGCGCTCATGCCCCTCCCCTTCACGCCTTCAGGCGCTCGTTGTCCGGATCATAGGCCGCCTGGGTCAGGATCGTCGCCGGACTTGCCTTGCCAAAGGCCTCGATCTCCACCCGGCCGCGCGCCACGATCTCCACCGGCAGGTACCCGTAGCCGATCGCCTTGCCGACCGAATAGCCGTAATTGCCGCCGGAGGTGACGCCGACTACCTTGCCGTCGACCATCACCGCCTCGCTGCCATAGAGCGGCAGATAGTCGTCGAGCAGGAAAGTGACCAGGCGCTGCTTCATGCCGGCTTCCTTCTGCTTCAGCAGCGCGTCGCGGCCGATGAAGTCGCCCTTGTTGAAGTTGACCCGGAACCCGAGTCCCGCCTCGAGCGGCGTGTAGTCCGGCGTGATGTCGCTGGACCAGTAGAGATAGCCCTTCTCCATGCGCAGCGAATCGATCGCGCGATAGCCGACATCGGCGATGCCATGCCGCTCCCCCGCCGCGCGCAGCAGGTCATAGACGTGCCCGGCATATTCCGTCGGCACGTGCAGCTCCCAGCCGAGTTCGCCCACATAGCCGATGCGGACGGCCCGCACGGGGGCGGCGCCCACCGTGATCTCGCGCATGGTGGCGAAGGGAAAGGCAGAATTGGAGACATCCTCCTCCGCCACCGCGGCCAGCACGTCACGCGATTTCGGGCCGCAGAGATTGATGACGGCGCGGGACGAGGTCACGTCGATGAGATGCACCGAGCCGTCCTTGCGCAGCTGGCTCTCGATCCAGTGGGCGTCATGCTTGCCAAAGGCGGCACCCGTGACGAAGTAGTAGCGGTCGGCGGCAAGGCGCACGAAGGTCAGGTCGCATTCGATGCCGCCACGCTCGTTGCAGAGCTGGGTGTAGATGACGCTGCCGACCGGCCGATCCATGTTGGAGACGGCGAGGCGTTGCAGGAACGCCACCACGCCGGGCCCGATCAGCTCGAACTTGGAGAAGCTGGTTTGGTCGATCAGCGCGACGCGCTCGCGCACCGCCTTGTGCTCCTCGCCCACCTGGGCGAACCAGTTGGTCTTGGCGCGGTCGAAATCAGGCCTGTCCTTCGCTTCGACGCCTTTGGGCGCGAACCAGTTCGGCCGCTCCCAGCCGCCGCGCGAGCCGAAGACCGCGCCGCGCGCTTTCAGCGCTTCATAGAGTGGCGAGCGGCGGATGCCACGCTGCGTCTCGTGCTCCTTGGCCGGGAAGCCGAATTTGTAGTGGCCGCCATAGAGCTCCACCGCGCGCGGATACATGAAATGCCGCGTGGCGTGATGGAAGCCGAATCGGCGGATGTCGAGCGGCCAGAGATTGAGGCTGGGCCGGCCGTCGATGATCCATTCCGCCATCATCCGCCCGGCGCCGCCGCCGGCGGCGATGCCGTAGAGGAACCCGGCGGCGACGAAGTAGTTGTCCAGCTCCGGCGCCTTGCCCATCACGAAGTCGCCATCGGCCGAATAGGGGATCGGCCCGTTGAGGAGCTGCCGCACGCCGACCTGGTTGACGATCGGCGTGCGCTTGGCCGCCAGTTGCGCCAGCTGCTCGAAGCGGTCGAAGTTGCCGGGCAGCAGCTCCTGAGCGAATTCACGGGGAATGCCGTGCGGCGCGAAGGCCACGGTGTCTGGCTCATAGCCGCCGACGACAAGGCCGCGCACCTCCGGCTTGTAATAGACGAGATGGTCCGGGTCGCGCATGGTCGGCATGCGCTTCGGCGCGTCGGGAATCGGGTCGGTGATCAGATACTGGTGTTCGACGGCGAAGGACGGCACGCGCACGCCGGCCAGCTTGCCCACCTCGTGCCCCCACATGCCGCAGGCATTGACCAGAAGATCGCAGGTCCAGGTCCCCTTGTCGGTCTCCACCTGCGCGATTCTATTGTTTTCGACCTTGAAGCCCGTGGCGCGCTCGCCGATGACGATCTTCGCGCCCTTGTCCCTGGCACCCTTGGCCAGGGCCTGCGCCACGCTCGCCGGATCGATGTAGCCGTCGCTCGGGATGAAGATGGCGGAGCGCACGTCGACGTCGCTCATCAAGGGGAAGAGGTCGACGGATTCCTTCGGGCTCAGCCACTGCATCTCCAGGCCGAAGCTTTTGGCCATAGTCATCAGGCGGCGGTTCTCCATCTCGCGCTGCTCGGAGCAGGCGAGACGCAGCGAACCGTATTTCTTCCAGTCGATCGCCTGGCCGGTTTCCGCCTCCAGCCTGTCGTAGAGCTCGACCGAGTGCCTCAGCATGCGTGTGGTGTTGCGCGAGGAGCGCAATTGCCCGACCAGCCCCGCCGCGTGCCAGGTGGCGCCGTGGGTGAGGCCGCTCTTTTCCAGGATGGTGACGTTGGTCTTGCCGGCCCGCGTCAGGTGATAGGCGATGGAGCAGCCGAGGATGCCGCCGCCCAGGATCAGGATTTCCGTGTGACGGGGGGCTGAGGGCACGATAGCAGGCTCCGGAATTGACGATTGGCAGGAGAAAACCACAATACTTGCAGCTAATCCAGCATCAAAACCAAGTCGCACCGCAAAACAACACACAAAATTAACATTTCGCTTGCGGCAGAATTGGATTCCATGTTGGATTTAAGCGGAGCGGTCAATCAACCAAGGGCGAAGCTCGGCCCATGACAGAGGTGGAGGCAGATGATGCGTAGATTCCTGGCGGGGAGCGGGCTGACGAGCCTGACGGCGCTCGCCCTGATCGCGATGGCAACGCCCGCTTCGGCGGAAGTGCCCGAGAGCACCGATCCGATCAAGATCGCCAACTTCGATTGGACCGGCGCCGTGCTGAACACCAAGATCCTGGCGAAGATTCTCGAATCCTACGGTTACAACGTCGAGGTCGTGAACGCCGACTATCTCGCCAGCATCGGCACCGGGTTGCCGACCGGCGACCTCGCGCTCGGCCTCGAATACTGGGACACCACCGCCAAGGAAGCGATGGCGGAAGCTGACACCACCGGCAAGACAGAGAATCTCGGGCCCCTCGGCCCCAAGGCCAAGGAAGAGTGGTGGTATCCCACCTACATGAAGGAGAAGTGCCCGGGCCTGCCCGATTGGAAGGCGCTCAACGATTGCGCCGAGGCCTTCTCGACCGCGGAGACGGCGCCGAAGGGTCGCTATCTCGGCGGTCCCGTCACCTGGGGCGGCTTCGACGACGAGCGCGTCGAGGCGCTCGGCCTCAACTACGAAGTGGTGCATGCGGGCACCGACGCCAATCTGTTCGCGGAACTCGAATCCGCCTATCAGCGTCAGGCGCCGATCCTGCTGTGGCTCTATACGCCGCATTGGGCGCCGGCGAAATACAAGGGCGAGTGGGTGCAATTCCCGGAATGGACGCCGGAGTGCTACACCGATCCCGCCTGGGGCGAAAACAAGGATTCCGCCTATGATTGCGGCAAGCCGCATGGCGATATCTGGAAATATGCCTGGGCCGGTATGAAGGACAAGTGGCCGGTCGCCCACAAGATCGCCAAGGCCTATCAATTCAGCGATGACGAGATGAATGCGCTGATCGGCCAGGTCGACCTGGATGGCAAGAGCGTCGACGAAGTCGCCGACGCCTGGATCGCCGCCAATCAGGACAAGATCAAAGGCTGGGCCGGCCAGTAAGGCCGGAGCGACCTAAGGCACCGATCGGGGCCGGCAAGTGAACGCTTGCCGGCCCCTTTCGTCAGGCACAAAGTGATTCTGAATCCGTGCGGGATGGGAACGACATGGCATTGGCCCAAGTCCCAATAGGGGCGTCGGCGGAGAAGCCGGCGAAGCTCTCCTGTAAGCATGTCTGGAAGCTGTTCGGGCAGAACGCCGAGAGCTTCCTCGCCGGCCGTCCGACGCCTCCGGACGCCGCGGCATTGGCGGAGGCCGGCCTGGTCGGCGCCGTGCGCGACGTCACCCTAGATGTGGCCGAAGGCGAGATCTTCATCGTCATGGGGCTCTCGGGGTCCGGCAAGTCGACCCTGCTGCGCTGCCTCGCGCGCCTGATCGAGCCGACGGCGGGCCAGGTCGTGTTCGAGGGCCGCGACCTCCTGAAGGCGAGCGAGGCGGAGATGATCGATATCCGCCGCCACAAGATGGGCATGGTGTTCCAGAACTTCGCCCTGCTCCCCCATCTCTCGGTGCTCGACAACGTCGCCTTCCCGCTGGCGATCCAGAGCGTGCCCAAGGACAAGCGCCTCGCCCGCGCCCGCGAGGTGATCGAGCTGGTCGGCCTGAAGGGGCGCGAAGGTGCCTACCCGCGCGAACTCTCCGGCGGCCAGCAGCAGCGCGTCGGCATCGCCCGCTCCCTCGCCGTCGGCCCGGACCTGTGGTTCCTCGACGAGCCCTTCTCCGCGCTCGACCCGCTGATCCGGCGCGAGATGCAGACCGAGCTGCAGCGCCTGCAGGCGGTCCTGAAGAAGACCATCATCTTCATCACCCACGATTTCGACGAGGCGATCCGCCTCGCCGACCGCATCGCCATCATGAAAGATGGCGCGGTGATCCAGACCGGCACGCCGGAGGAGCTGGTGCTGCGCCCGGCAACCGAATACGTCGCCGAATTCACCCGCGACGTCCAGCGCGCCAAGGTGATGTCGGTCAGGAGCCTGATGCGTCCCGCCAACGGCGCCGGCTATGCCGGCACGGTGCGGCCGGAGCAGAAGATCGCGGCCATCGCCGCCCAGGTGATCGAGGCCGGCAAGCCCTTCGCCGTCGCCGACGAATCCGGCGCGCTGCTGGGCGAGATCGCGCCGCAGGCGGTGCTCGATCTGCTGATCGGCCGCGGGCCGGCCGGCGCATGACCGATACCGCGCTCACCAGCGGCAGCCGCCCGATCCCCTGGGGGCGGATCGGCTGGCTGCTGCTCCTCGGCGCCACCTTGGCGCTCGGGATCTGGCATGGATTGCTGCCCTGGGCGGCGGATTATCCGAAGCCCTGGGTCCTGCCGCTCGCCAAGCAGATCACCACGCTCTTCAAGGCGAGCCTCGATACCCTGATGCCGGCGACGCGCGCCTTCTCCGCCGTGCTGCAGGTGCCGCTGGACTTCGCCATCGGCCTTTTCGCCAAGGGCTTCCCCCTTGGCCCCGGCCCCGACGCGCCGGCCATCCCCCGCCTGTCCTGGATCGGCATCATCGCCGCGGTGACGCTGATCGGCCACGCCTATGGCGGCCGCAAGGTCGCGGCCATCGCCTTCTTCTGCTTTGCCTATCTGGCCGTGTTCGGGCAATGGAACCCGGCGATGCTGACCCTGGCGCTGGTGGCGGTCTGCGTGCCGGTCGGCGCGCTGCTCGGCCTGTTCATCGGCGTCGCCGCCTATCGCAATCCGCGCTTTGATTCCTATGTCGTGCGGCCGGCGCTCGATTTGCTGCAGACGGTTCCGGCCTTCGCCTACATCATCCCTATCCTGTTCCTGTTCGGCTTCACGCCGGTGACACCGCTGATCGCGACCGTCGCCTTCGCCATGCCGCCGATGGTGCGCGCCACGACGCTGGCCCTGCACCGGGTGCCGGCGGAGATCCAGGAATTCGGCGCCATGGCCGGCTGCACCCGGGCGCAGCTGCTCTGGCGCATCCTGCTGCCCAGCGCCAAGCCGACGCTGATGATCGGCGTCAACCAGGTCATCATGCTGACCCTCAACATGGTCATCATCGCCTCGATGATCGGTGCCGAGGGTCTCGGCTTCGACGTGCTATTCGCGCTCCGGAACCAGAAGATCGGCGTCGGGCTGGAGGCCGGCCTCGCCATCACCGCGCTCGCCATCGCGCTGGACCGGCTGAGCCAGGCCGCGGCGGAGGCCAAGCCCGCCCTCTATCGCCCCGGCACGCCGTTCCATCGGCGCCATCCGCATCTGCTGCTGGGCCTCGCAATCCTCGCCGCAACCACCCTGCTCGGGACCTTCCTCCCGGCCTTCGCCGCCGTGCCGCCGGAGATGACCGTCACGACCGCGCCGGTCTGGGATGGGCTGGTGAAATGGATCAACGTGAACTTCTTCGACTATTTCGAGGCGCTCAGGACCTTCCTGCTGATCTGGATACTGAACCCGGTCAAGCTCACTTTGCTCAACCTGCCCTGGCTGGGCGCGGTGCTGCTCGCGGCTTATGCCGGCTGGCGGCTGCGCGACAAGGGCCTGGCGATGCTCGCGGCGGGCCTTATCGCCTTCCCCGCTTTGGTCGGGCTGTGGGACAAGGCGATGATCACCGTCTATCTCTGCTTCATCGCGGCCGTCATCTCCTGCCTCATCGGCATCCCGCTGGGCGTCGTCGCCACGCGCAGCCGGTGGTTCGACCGCGTGCAGCAGGTGGTGGTGGACACGCTGCAGACCCTGCCCTCCTTCGTCTATCTGATTCCGGTGGTGATGCTGTTCCGCGTCGGCGACGTCACTGCGCTAATCGCCATCGTCGCCTTCGCGGTGACCCCGGCGATCCGCTACACTATCCACGGCATCCGCCAGGTGCCGCCGCACCTGATCGAGGCCGCCATCGCCACCGGCTGCACCCGCGGCCAGATCCTGTGGCGCGTACAGCTGCCGCTGGCATTGCCGGAGATCATGCTCGGCATTAACCAGACCATCCTCTTCGCCCTGTCGATGCTGGTGATCACGGCGTTGGTCGGCACCCGCGACCTGGGCCAGGAGGTCTATATCGCGCTCACCAAGGTCGATACCGGGCGCGGCATCATCGCCGGGCTCTGCGTCGCCTTCCTCGGCATCGCCGCCGACCGCCTGCTGCGCGCCGGCGCCGAGCGCTTTCGCCGCCGCCTCGGCATCGCCGCCCGCGCCGGTATGGGATAGGGAAAGATCGCATGGCCAACGACGACGCCTGGACCTCCCTCCGCCTCAATCCCCGCCAGGAAGAGCTGGTGGAGCGCCTGCGCCGCGACCGCATGCTGAGCGTCAGCGCGCTGGCCGAGGCGCTGCAGGTCTCGACCGAGACCATCCGCCGCGACGTGCGCGGCCTCGCCGCCAAAGGCGTGGTGGTGAAGCAGCACGGCAACGTGCTGTGGCCGGAAAACCGGGACGACGAGCCGCTGCAGCGCCGCATGGCCGCCAACATGGGTGCCAAGAAGCGCATCGCCCAGGCCATCGCCAAGGAGATCAAGGACGGCGAATCCCTGCTGATCGACAGCGGCTCGACCACCATGTATGTGGCCGAGGCCCTGCGCGGCCACCGCAACCTGACCGTGGTGACAATCTCCGCCCCAATCGCCCAGTTGCTGGCGCCGGGCGAGGGCAACCGGGTGTTCCTGGCCGGCGGCGAGGTGCGCGCCGACGATTGCGCCGCCTACGGCCCCGCCTGCCTCGCCTATCTGGCGCAGTTCAGCGCCGAGACGGCGATCCTCTCGGCGGCCGCCATCAGCCGCGAGTTCGGCGTCATGGACCACCACATGTGCGAAGTCGAGGTCTGCCGCGTCCTGGTCGAGCGCGCCGAGCGCGTCATCGTCGCCGCCGACCACAGCAAATTCAGCGCCAAGGGCCTGATCGCGGCGTGCGCGCTGGCGGAAATCGACCTCCTGGTCACCGACGCGTCGCCGCCCGCCGAAATGGCCGCGACTCTCGAGAGCGCAGACGTCGAACTGCTGGTCGCTTGACGCCGCCTAGATCGCCGGCCGCGACCGCTTGTCGCGATACCACCCGCCCAGCGCCGTCTCGTAGGCCACGCCGGCGCGGAAGACGTCGGCGTCGCAATAAGTGCGGCCGACGATCTGGATGCCGGTCGGCACGCCATTCGCGGCGTGGCCCGACGGCACCGCGAGGACAGGGCAGCGGCTCATGGTGTTGAAGGGCGTGGTCATGCACCAGGCGATGATCGGCCAGAGGTCGACCTTTTTGCCGTTGATCCTCAGCGGGTGCCGCGTCGGCTCGAAATCAGCGCGCACCGCCGGCAGGGCCGTGGTGGGACACACCAATATGTCGAATTTCTCCAGGATCGGACCCAAGGTCATGTACATCCTGGTCGCCACGTCCATCGAGCGGAGGAAATCCTCGGCGGTGGATTTGGCGCCGTGCTTGGCGAAATCGACGGCATATTCCGTCATCACCTTGCGGTGCTTCTTGGCGTAGGCCGCCATCTGGCCACCGAACAGATGGTTGAGATGGTCGATGCCGGCCTTCAGCGCATCGACCGTCCAACCGAGGTCGACCTCCTCCACCGTGGCGCCCAGCGAGCGGAAGACGTCCAGCGCCTTCCTGGTGTTGGCAACGACGTCCTTGTCGACGTCGAAGAAGCCGAGATCCATCGAGTAGGCGATGCGCCACCCTTTGATCGGCTTGTATTCGGTCGGCAGGCGCAGTTTCGGCCTGAGGCTGGCGATGTCGGTCGGGCTTGGCCCGCACATCACGTTCTGCAGCAGGATGGCGTCGGCTACGCTGCGCGCCAGCGGCCCGGTATGGCAATAGGGGTCGAGGTTGAACGGCGGATCGTCCGGGTTGCGGCCATAAGGCGGCTTGTAGCCGACCACACCGGAGCACGAGGCCGGGATGCGGATCGAGCCGCCGATATCCGATCCGGTTGCGATCATCGACGTGCCCGAGGCGAGGCTCGCACCGGCGCCGCCGGAGGAGCCACCCGGCGTGTATCTGGTGTTCCACGGATTGCGCGTGACGCCCCATCGCCGGGTGTGGGTGAAGGAGGCGCAGGAGAATTCCGGGGTCGCCGAGCGCGCATGGACGATGCCGCCGGCCTTCATGACGCGCGCGTTCATCGGCGAGGTGGTCTCGGCAATGAGGTTCTCGTAGATCAGCGAACCGAAGGAGGTCGGCTTGCCCTTGATAAAGCTCTCGTCCTTGATCGCGACCGGCAGGCCCTCCAGGGCGCCGACGCGGTCGCCTTTTGCGTATTTCGCCTCCGCCTTGCGCGCCGCCGCGAGAGCTTCGTCGAAATAGGTGTAGGTGAAGGCGTTGACCTTCTTCTTCGTCGCCTCCGCGCGCGCGATCACCGCCTGCATCAGCTCGACCGGCGACAGCTTCCTGGCGCGGAATCTGGCCAACGCCTCGGTCGCGGTCATGTAGCAGAGATCGAGATCGGTCATCGCGGACCCCCAAACTTGAGCGAGAAAAAAGCCCCGGCAGTCGCCTGCCGGGGCTCCGATCGCAGCCGCTATTTCTGCAGCTCGGTCCAGATCCTGGTATAGAGGTCGTTGACCTCGGCCGGGCAAGTCAGCGCGAACTGGCCCGCGGCGGCGAACTGCTCCGGAATGACGATCTCCGGCGCGTTCTTCAGCTCGTCCGGCATGAACGCCTCCGAGCCCTTGATGCCATTCGCATACTTGGCGAAGGCGGAGATCATGGCCGCGTTCTCCGGATCCATGATGAAGTTCTGGAACAGCTTGGCGTTCTCGACGTTCTTCGCGTCCTTCAGCACCGCCACGTTGTCCATCCAGATCGGATAGCCTTCCTTCGGATAGCCGTACACAATTGTCGGGTTCTTCAGACGCGCGCGCAGGGTCGACCCGTTCCAGTTCACGCCGACGATGATGTCGTCCTTCTCGTACTTCTCCTGGTTACCGTAATCCATCGACATCCAGTACTGCTTGGCGTTCATCAGGATGTCGCGGGTCTTCTTCAGGACGTCCTTGTCGCCGGTGCAGGGCTCTCCGCCGGCATAGGCGATGGCCATGTGCATCACGTCGGACATCTCAGGCACCACGTTGATCTTGCCTTTCAGCTCCTCCGGCGGATCGAGGAAGATAGCCGCGGTGTTCGGATCGGCCTTGGAATACTTGGTGTTGAGCAGGATGCCGGTCGTGCCCCACTGCCAGGGAACCGTGTAGTTGCGGCCCGGATCGAACGGCACGTCGACCCAGCGCGGATCGACGTTCTTGAAGTTCTCCATCTGGTTCGGCTTGGTCTCGAGCAGGAGGCCCTCGTCGATCCAGATCGGGATGAAGCTCGCGGACGGAACGACGATGTCGAAGCCGTGGCCGCCGGCCCGCACCTTTGCCAGCGCGGTGTCGTTGGAATCGTAGTCGGTGACGGTGACCTTGACGTTGTACGTCTCTTCGAACTTCTTGATCAGATCCGGGTTGGTGTAGTCGCCCCAATTGAAGATCTGCAACTCGCCGTCGGCGAGCGCGGCACCGGCCGACATCGCCAAAGCGATGCCGGCAACGGCTGCAAGCAACTTGGACTTCATGGACATCTCTCCCTTGTTGGATTCCACGGCAATCACTTCTTCCGGTTCAGGAAGAAGAAGAAGGTGACAAGAACGACGGACAGCAGGAAGAAGATCGCCGAGACGGCGTTCACCTCCGGCGACATGCTGCGCCTGAGCTGCCCCAGCATGTAAGTCGGCAACGTCTCCATGCCTGCCGACTTGATGTGCTCGGTGATCACGACATCGTCGAGCGAGATGACGAAGGCCAGCATGAAGCCGGCGATGATGCCGGGCCACAGCAGCGGCAGCGTGATGCGCCGGAACGCCTGCCAGGGCGAGGCATAGAGATCGGCGGCGGCCACCTCCAGCGTCGCGTCCATGGATTCCAGGCGCGCCCGGATCGGCAGGTAGGCGAAGGGCACGCAGAATGCCGCATGCGCGGCGACCAGGTAGGCCGCCCCAGTATAGCCGGTCGCCACCTTGATCCAGGCGAAGAAGATCAGCAACGCGACCGCGGTGACGATCTCCGGTACCATCAGCGGCATGTTGATGACGGCGTAGACGGTGGTCATGCCGAGGAACGGCTTGCCCCGTGTAGTGGCGATCGCCGCCAGGGTCGCCGCCGCGGTCGCGATGGTGGCGGCAAACCCCGCGAGCCAGAGCGAGCGGAAGGCCGCGTCCTTGATGTCGCGGTTCTGCCAGGCGGCCTCGTACCAGCGCCAGGAGAAGCCGCCCCACACGGCGAGCGATTCCCGCTCGTTGAACGAGAAGATGATGAGCAGCGAGATCGGCAGATAGAGCATCAGGAAGACGGCGATCGCCATCGTGCCGAAACCCGGCATGCGGTTGACGATGAACGGCTTGGTCGCGGCTGTCATGATCGCCCCTAATGCGCCCGCGCCGAGCTGCGCGACGCGTTCCTCACATAGACCAGCAGGGCGACCATGACGATTGCCATCAGCGTGATCGACAGCGCGGCGCCGAGCGGCCAGTTGCGGCCCTGCCCGAATTGCAGCGAGATCAGGTTGCTGATCATCATGTTGCGGCCGCCGCCGAGCAGCGCCGGCGCGACATAGGCGCCGAGCGCCGGGATGAACACCAGGATCGACCCGGCGATGATGCCGGGCTTCACCAGTGGAATGATGATCCGCCGCAGCACCGCCAAGCGCCCGGCGTAGAGGTCATAGCCCGCCTCGACCATGCGAAAATCGAGCTTTTCCATGCTGGCATAGATCGGCAGAACCATCAGCGGCAGGTAGACATAGACCATGCCGAGGCCGATGGCGAAGTCGGTATTCAGCATCTGCAGCGGCTCGTCGACAATGCCGAGCCCGGTCAGCACGTTGTTGATGATTCCGTCGCGGCGGATCAGCTCCTGGATCGCGAAGGTGCGGATCAGCAGATTGGTCCAGAACGGGATGGTGACCAGGAACAGCCAGATGTCACGCTGCTTCTCTGGCCGCGTCGTGATGAAATAGGCGGTCGGGAAGCCGAGCAGCAATGTGAGGATGGTGGTCACGCCGGCCAGCCGCACGCTGCGCCAGAAGATGATCATGTGCGCATCGGCGAAGCCGAGGGTGTCGTCGAAGATGTCGCGTTCGAGCAGGACGCCGAACCACGCATCGGTCGAGAACGCGGCGGTCACCCCGCCGTAATCGCCTTTGCCGAGGAACGAATAGACCACCATGATGAAGAGCGGCCCGATCGCCGCCAGCATGATGATGATCAGAGCCGGGGCGGTCAGGTACCAGCGATTGCGAACGTCCCTGCGCTCGGCGGCCTCGGAGACTTCGCGGGCGGCGGTCATGGCAGCCCTAATCCCTCAGGACCTGGGCGACATTGTCGCCGATCAGCACGCCGGCCTTGTCGCCCTGCACCACCGTCACGGGCCGATCCCGGCTGTTCTGCTGGCGCACGATGAACTCTCCGCCCTCGTCCAGTCGCAGATGGATGTGGGTGTCGGTGCCAAAATAGACCACGTTCTCCACCGTGCCATTGAGGGTGGCACGCCCGCCCGCCGGCGCGACCTGCGCATGCTCCGGCCGGATGACGACGGTGACGCCGCCGTTCGGCGCGAATCCTTCCGGCAGGGTCGCGGCGACGGCAGTGCCGCCGGCCAGCCGAACATCGGCCTTGCCGCCCGCGATCCCGGCGACGTCGCCCTTCAGGAAATTGGTTTCGCCGATGAAATTGGCGACAAAGCGCTCCGCCGGATGATCGTAGATCTCGCGCGGCGAGCCGACCTGCAGGATGTGGCCCTTGGACATGACCGCGATGCGGTCCGACATCGTCAGCGCCTCTTCCTGGTCGTGGGTGACGAAGATGAAGGTGATGCCGGTCTCGTTCTGCAGCCGCTTCAGCTCGATCTGCATGTCCTTGCGCAGCTTGTAGTCGAGCGCGGACAAGGGTTCATCGAGCAGCAGCACCTTCGGCTGCGGCGCCAGCGCGCGGGCCAGCGCCACGCGCTGCTGCTGGCCGCCGGAGATCTGGCTGGTCTTGCGGTTGCGCAGCTCTTCCATCCGCACAAGGCGCAGCATCTCGGTGACGCGCGCATCGACCTCGGCCTTCGGCTTGCCCAGCATCTCCAGGCCGAAGCCGATGTTCTGGCCGACGGTCATGTGGGGAAAAAGCGAGTAGTTCTGGAACACGGTGTTCACCGGCCGCTTGTAGGGCGGCAGCGGCGCGATGTCCTGGCCGTAGAGCAGGATTTCGCCCTCGGTCGGAAAGTCGAAGCCGGCGATCAGGCGCAGCAGCGTGGTCTTGCCGCAGCCCGACGGCCCGAGCAGGGTGAAGAACTCGTTCTCCCGGATCGTCACCGAGACACGATCGAGCGCCCGGACTCCGTCCTGCCCCACACCGAAAATCTTTGTGACGTTCTTGGCCTCAACGGCTGCTGCCGAGACCATCCTGTCCCCCGCAAGAATTAAGTCTTGTGTTTTGTTTTTTGACGTAAAGCCCGCCGCTAATTTGCAGGTCGCGTTCCCCGCCGTCAATGGCGCTACGCCGCGCTGCCACATTTGGGCCTATTCTCTTAGCCCCATTCTTTTACCCTGGCGCGCCGCGCGGAACGAGTAACGATTCCGTTTCGGAGATTTCGAGAACCATTTTCTCCCGCAGGGCGCGGGCGAAATCAGCTCTGCTGTTGGCCGCCATGGCGAACGAGGCGAACCCGCCGATAACCGTCTGTTCGTAGGTTTCAACCAGCCAGGGCCGTCCCTCCGGCCCCAGGCGGCCGTCGTTCAGGATCGCCAAGGCATTGATGGTGATGCCGGCCGCCACCGCGGCATCCCGCGCCAACGGCGCCGGCAATCGGCTGCGATTGTCGGGATTGTCGCCGGAAACGTCGATGAGGCGCCGCGTCGGGCGGCAGGGGCAGGCGGCGAAAAGCCTGACCGCATGGTCAATCGCATCGCCGATGGCGTTGTAGCTCTGCAGCGATCTCGGCGCCGCCAGGACAGCGGCGCCGAATCGGGCGGCCCCGGCCTCGTCGCCGACGAACATCCAGCCGACCACGGTCTGCGCCCCGCCCGGAGAACCCCATTCGACATAGGCGATGGCGATTTGCCCGTTCCGCCCGGAGCGGATCGCCGCCATCACGTCGGGCGCCGCCACGGCCTGGGCGATCCCTTCCTTCTGCAGCTGGAACTCCTCGGGGTCGATGCTGCCGGAGGCGTCGACGGTCAACACCAGCGCCACGTCGACGCGCGGCGGGTCGGTCTGGGCCAGGCTGCTCCCGGCAAGACCCGTGCCGGACAGCATGAACGCGATGACGATGACCAGGCGACGAAGAGGCTGCAACCCACACCTCCTGAGCGGCCAGCACATGGCGGCCGCGCGTCGATCACACGGTCAGTCTTGCGGGAAAGCCCGGCGCGCGCAAGTCGGTCTTCAGCGCATCCTCCAGCAGCTTCACGATCGCCGTCGATTGCGCGGCGCCGCCATAGGCAGACCGGCCGCGGATGAAGGTCTGCGCCGTCATCCCGGCGAGATCGAGCGGTACGCCGAATTCGCGGCCGAACTTCATGGCGAAGCCGAGATCCTTGCAAGCGAGGTCCATATTGAAACCGATGTCGTAGCTGCCGTTGAGGATCAGCTGGCCCTCGGTCTCGTGGACGAAGGAATTGCCGGAACTGGCGCGGATGGCGTTCCACGCCTGCGCCAAATCGAGGCCACCGCGCTTGGCCAGCATCAGCGCCTCGCCATCCGCGAGCAGATGGATGAAGGCCAGCATGTTGGTGATGACCTTGATGAGCGCCGCCGATCCCAGCGGCCCCATGTGGAAGATCTCGCCACCCATCGCCGCCAGCGCCGGGCGATGCGCCTCGAACAGCGCCTGCGGTCCGCCCGCGAGGATCGTGATCTCGCCCGAGGCCGCCTTGTGCACGCCGCCGGTCACTGGCGATTCCAGCGTGTCAATTCCGGACTCCGCCGCCATCGCGGCAAGGCGAAGGATCTCTTCGCGGCCCAACGTGCTCATCTCGATCCAGCAACCGCCGCGCCTCAACCCGGCCAGAATACCGTCCGGCCCCGACAGCACCGCCTCGCTGACCGCCGGCGAGGGCAGGCAGGTGATGACGGCATCGCATTGCGTTGCGAGCTCGCGCGGTGTCGCCACCCAGGCGGCACCGCGCGCGCGCAGTGGCTCGGCCGCGGCCTCGTTGCGGTCATGGACGACAAGCGCGAAACCCTCGCGCAGCAGGCTGGCCGCCAGTTGCACGCCGAGATTGCCGAGCCCGATATAGCCATAGCGCATGATGGTGCCCCTTCTCGATGGTCCATGCGGTATCGACAACGCATGGATTGCCGGGACGGACCCGGCAATGAAAGGTCCAGTGGCCTGATCCGTGTGCCCCTACGGCACCGGATGGTTGGTCATCTCCAGATGCAGCCGATCGCCCTCATAGGGATGCGCCAGCGCCACCTGCTCGTTGAGCTCGATGCCGAGGCCCGGCTCGTCCGAGGGAATGACGAAGCCCGCTTCCCAGCGGATCGGCTTCTTGAGCAGCTTCGCGTAGAAGTCACCGAAAGTCCGGATGCTCTCAAGGATCAGGAAGTTCGGCAGCGAGGCCGCATACTGGATGTTGGCCGCCGCCTCGATCGGGCCACAATAGAGATGCGGCGCGATCTGCGCGTAATGCGTCTCCGCCATGGCGGCAATCTTCTTGGCTTCCCAGATACCCCCGACGCGGCCCAAGGCCATCTGCAGGATGGAGGCCGCGCGATGCTCCAGCACGCGGGCGAACTCGTATTTGGTGCACAGCCTTTCGCCAGTCGCCACCGGAATTGACGTGCCGCGCGCCACCAGCGCCATCTCTTCCGGCATTTCCGGCGGCGTGGGCTCCTCGAACCACAGCGGGTCGTAACGTTCGATGCGCTTGGCAAGCCGGATGGCGCCGGAGGCGGTGAACTGGCCATGCGTGCCGAACAGCAGGTCGGCCTTGCTGCCGACCGCCTCGCGCAGCAGGCGGCAGAACTTCTCGGCGCGATCCAGCGCCTCCAGCGAGGGCTGGCGCGGATCGAAGGCGGTGTAGGGCGTGACCGGATCGAACTTGAGCGCCGTGAAGCCCTGCTTCACGTAGTCCGCCGCGCGCTCAGCCGACAGCTCGGCATTGTGGTAGATGCTCTCGTCCTCGCCCGGTTCGGGATAGATATATGTGTAGGAGCGCAGCTTCTCGTGCACCTTGCCACCGAGCAGCGCATGGACCGGCTTCTCCACCGCCTTGCCCAGGATGTCCCACAGCGCGATCTCGATGCCCGACAGCACGCCGACCAGCGACGGATCCGGCCGCTGGGAATAGCCGCTGCTATAGACCTTACGCCACAGGCTCTCGATGCGGAACGGGTCGCTTCCCTGGACATAACGGCCGAAGACGTCCTCGATCATCGCCGTCATCGCCTTGGGGCCAAAGCTGTCGCAATAGACCTCGCCCACGCCCTCGATGCCGTTGTCGGCCGTCAGCTTGACGAAGATGAAGTAGCGCCCGCCGAAGCTGGGCGGCGGATTGCCGACGATGAAGACTTTCAGGTCCTTGATTTTCATGGGTTCGCCCGGAACGAAAGGGGAAGATGGAGCGTTTCCGAGGATGCCCGGAGAGTGCCGGGGAAGGCAAATGAGTTCCTGGCAGCCGGCAAACTCATCCTGGGCAGCCCCCGGGACCAGCGGCCCTGGCGGAAACGGCTGGTTCTCCCTATATCACGCCGACGGCCGGCGGCCGCGGGGGTGCCGGGCATCGGATATGACTGGAACAGGGGATTTTCAGATGGGTGACCTTTTCAGCGCCGAGTCCTTGGCGGCCTTGTTCACCGCCGAGGCGCTGGCGGCCTTCCTGACCTTGGCAGCGCTCGAGATCGTGCTCGGCATCGACAACCTGATGTTCGTGCAGATCGTCGCCTCGCGCTGCAAGCCGGAACTGCAGGACAAGGCACGGAAATGGGGCCTCTCGCTCGCATTGCTGACCCGTCTGGCCCTGCTGTTCTCGATCTCCTGGGTGGCCGGGCTGGTGACTCCCATCGCCAACCTCTGGGGCTATGAGCTCTCCTGGCGCGATATCATCCTGGGCGGCGGCGGCCTCTTCCTCCTGGTCAAGGCGACCATGGAAATCCACCACTCGGTCGAGGGCGGCGACGAGGCCGGGGGGTCCCGCAAGCACCTCACCTTCACCTCGGCGATCATCCAGATCGCCATGCTCGACATCGTCTTCTCGCTCGATTCCGTGATCACCGCGGTCGGCATGGCCAACCACCTCGCCATCATGGTGGCGGCGGTCGTGGTGGCGATGATCGTCATGCTGCTGGCTGCGGCGCCGGTCGGCCGCTTCGTGCACAATCACCCGACGGTGAAGATGCTGTGCCTCTCCTTCCTGCTGCTGATCGGCATGGCGCTGGTGGCCGAGGGCCTGCACTTCCACATCCCGAAGGGCTACATCTACTTCGCCATTGCCTTCTCCGCCGGCGTCGAGGCGCTGAACCTGATGGCGCGGCGCAAGACGCTGAAGCAGAGGCCGGGGCCCGAGCGGATCGTCTAAGGCAGGAGCTTCTCAATCTCGCCGGTCACCTGCGGGTCGACCGGCGAGGTGCGGGTTGGGAACCAGGCGGCGAGCCCGCCATCCGGGCCGATCAGGTATTTGTGGAAGTTCCAGCGCGGCGCCGCATCCGCGCCCGCCACCTTTGCCGCCCATTTGTAGAAGGGATGCGCATCGGCGCCGCTCACCACCTCCTTGGCGGCGAGCGGGAAGTCGACGGCGTATTGCCGCTCGCAGAAGCGCTTGATCTCAGCCTCCGTTCCCGGCTCCTGGCCGCCGAAATCGTTGGACGGCACGCCGAGTACCACCAAGCCGCGGTCCCGATAGGTCTGCCACAGCGCCTGCAGGTCCTTGTACTGCGGGGTATAGCCGCATTCCGAGGCGGTGTTCACCACCAGCACCGCCTTGCCTTTGTACTGCGCAAGCGGCAGGTCGCCGCCGTCGATCGACTTAAAGCTGAAATGATGGGCGCTCACTTCGTCCTCCGCTGACGTTCCCGAGGCGCCCGCCGCCAGCAGCAGAACAACGCTCAGGATCAACGTCCGCATTGCAATCCTCCGGCCTTGCCTCTGTCGCCTTGCGCGCGGGCATACGGCATGGATCATCCTCACACCACGATCGCCGGCACCTTTTCCGCCGGAGGCGTGTTGCGCGAGCGCTGGCAGCGCACGATGCCGTCGATCACTACCATGCCGATGCCCGGCAGGTCGCCGGTGCGCACCGAGCTCAGCAAATCGGCGCCGGAGGAATGCTGGGCCTTGTCCAGGAACACGAAATCGGCGGCGCGGCCCACCTCGATCAGGCCGCAATCAAGGTCGCGCATCCGCGCGGTGTTTCCGGTGGCGAAGCAGAACACCTGCTCGGCCGGCAGATTGCCGAAGCTCGACAGCATGGCGATGACGCGCAGGATTCCAAGTGGCTGCACGCCGGAGCCGGCCGGCGAATCCGTGCCGAGGATGACGCGGTCGAGCTGGCCCAGTTGCTTGGCGATCTTCACCGCATGCAATCCGGCCATCTCGTTGCCGTTGTGCACCACCTCGATGGCGCGGCTGCACTGCTCGCACAAGCACTCGATCTGCTTCAGCGGCAGCGCCGTGTGGCCGCCATTGATGTGGCCGATCACGTCGGCGTCGGCCTCCAGAACCACGTCCTTGTCGATGTAGCCGGAGCCGGGCACCGAAGGGCCGCCGGTGTGGATCGTCGACTGGATGCCGTATTTGCGCGCCCAGGCGACCATCTTCTTCGCCTCGTCGCCGGCCTTCACCGTGCCGAGGCCCACCTCGCCCAGCAGCTTCACGCCCGCCTTCGCCATGTCGGCGAAATCCTGCTCTTCCATCCCCTTCTCGATCACCGGTGCGCCGGCCAGCACCTTCACGCCGCCGGGCCGGAAGGCGTCGAAGCTGCGCTGCGCGGTGATCGCGAGCGCCTTGACGCCGACCACGTCCTTCGGCCTTCCGGGCAGATGCACCTCGCCCGCCGAGATCATGGTGGTGACGCCGCCGTTCAGGAAGGAATCGATCCAGCCGAGCTGGCTCTGCCGCGGCGTCCAGTCGCCGAACACCGGATGCACATGGCTGTCGATGAGCCCGGGCGCGAGCGCGCAGCCCTTGGCGTCGATCGTCACCTGCGCATGAGAGGTGTCGAGGTCCTTCTCCCGGCCGAAGGCGACGATGCGCCCCTTGTCGGCAATGAGCGCGTCCGCATCCAGGATCGGCCGCTTCAGATCGCCCGAGAGCATTAGCCCGACATTTCGGATCACCATCTTCCCGGCAGGCCCGCCGGCGGCTGTTGGTTCGGCCATGTTCCTGCTCCTACCGCAACCCATCCTCGCCCTTGATCTCGTGCTTCTGCAAGCCGCCGACGCGGGGCAGCGGCCGGCCGGAATCGGTGACCACGATCGCCACCAGGATCTCGTCGGCGCGCGGCGCGTCGGCGATGCGCACCTCCATGCCGTCGAAATGCGACCGCACGAAGGCGGCGTCCTTGTGACCGAGCGGCACGTCGATGGGCGTGCCCATGCCGCCCATCTTCTTGGCCGAAGGGATCAGTGCCGCGCCCTTCACCAGCGCCTCGCGCACCGGTTTGCCCATCTTGGGGTGCAGGATGGCCGCGGCGTGCTCCAGCTCGCCGTTCTCGCCGACGATCGCCGCCTTGCCGTAGCTCTCGGCCTTGCCGCCCTCGATCCCCAGCGCCGCGACGGCGCGCCTGGCCAGCAATCCCCCCAGCTCCTCGCCGATCTCCATCAGCGGCGCCAGATCCTCGACATACTTGCCGGCGAAGGGATTGGCGACCACGGCGACGGCTGCCGCCTTTCGGGTCGCCGGGTTGACCCCCCTGCCGGACTCGCGGTGGGTCTCCTCCACCGTGACCACGATCTTGCGGATGTCGCTTATCATCTCTTCTCCCCTATCCCAGCTTGCGCAAGGTCTCGCGCAAGGACATCGCTTCGGCGGCGCCGACCGGCGCCAAGGTCTGATCGCTCACGCTTTCGACGCGCCCCAGGGCCTGCGCCAGCAGCGCCTCCCCCGCTTCTGTCAGTGCGATGATGCGGGCGCGGCGATCCTGCGGGTCGGCGCGCAATTGCACCAGGTCGCGCTTCTGCAGTCGCGCCACCACCCCGGAGATCGTGGCGCGGTCCATGCCGGTCAGCCGGCCCAGTTCCGTCTGCGGGGCGGCCTCCAGTTCGCGCAGCTTCACCAGCGCCGCGAACTGCGTCGAGGTCAGATCGAGATCGCCCATGGCGGCGGCGAAGATCGCCATGTGCCGCTGATAGGCGCGGCGCAGCCAGTAGCCCACCTGGTCTTCCAGGCGGTAGGCAGCCTCGGACTCGATCCTGCGCGCGGCAGCTCTCATCTTTGCCCATCCTCGCCCTTGATCTCGCTCGCCTTCAATCCGCCGGCGCGGTCATGCACGCGCGGGCCGGTGCCCATGGCGAGGATATAGATGATCTCGTCCGGCCGCGGCGCATCGTTGATGCCGACCTCGATGGAATCGAAATGGCTGCGCACATAGGCGGCGTTGATGTGGTGCAGCGGCACGTCGATACGCGCCCCCGCGGAGCCGACCTTCTTGGTCGAGGGCACGATGGCCTTGGTCCCGCCCAGAACCTCGCGCATGGAATAGCCGCCCGGCGCGTGCCATAGCGCGCCGTGCTCCAGCTCGCCGGCGAGCCCGACCAGAGCCGCCTTGCCGTAGCTCTGCACCGTCTTCGGCCCGCCCAGCGCATCGGCCAGCTCGCGCGCCAGGCTGACGCCGAGCGTCTCCAGCGGCTTCATGAAGGGCTGGATGTCCTCGACATAGCGACCGGCGAAGGGATTCCGGACCACCGCCAGGATGGCGCCGCGCCGGCGCGGATCGATCTGGGGCGGCCCGCCTTCATGCCAAATCTTGTCCAGGATCAGCTGCGTTCTGCGCACGGAAATCTCGGTCATCGTCTTTCTCCTAGGCGGCTCTGCCGGCCGTGATCCGCTTCATTTCGCCAACCACCCGCATCTGCCCCTGCAATTGCAGATAGGCGGCGACGATCAATCCCTGCTGCCGCAACACCGCCGCCCGGCGCACGCCGTTCTCGAGCGCTGTCGCGATGTTGTCGGCCGCGAGCGCGCCCACCGCGACGGTGACCGGAATGTCGCCAAGGTCGCTGTCGTCGCGTACCTGTTGTGCCGGCAGGCGCCGGATCGCCGCGTCCTCGACATCGACTGCATTGGCGATCATCGTCGCCGCCGCATCCGCCGCTGCCGCATCGGCGGCAAGAACCGTCACAGAATCGGCAATGCCCAGCGACTGCGACCGGCCCCGCCAGCCGGAGGTGGCGATGCCGCGCACCGGATCGGCGCTGTCGATCTCGATCGTCGCGTCGAGCCGCGGCACGGCCAGGTCGCCGACGATTCCCGTGCGCAAAAGCTCGCCCGGCGCCAGGTGCAGCGCGATGTCGCCGCCGTTGTTGACGCTGGCCCGCCGCAGTTCGGCCACTTCCAGCATCGCCGCCAGCACATGCTCCGCCACCGCCCCCGCCACCGCCGCCATCGGCGTGATGAAGACGTCGCGATACGGCCAAGTCGCCGCGATCATGCGGCGGGCAATGGGGCCGTGAACGATGGGCACCGATCCGCTGGCCAGCGGCGTGCGCAACATCGGCAGTTCCGCCACCAGCTCCGGCAGGATGTTGGGAAACACCGCCGCCGCCTGCATATAGGCCCGCGCGACGGCGTCGATTCCGCCCTCCGCCGCAATCACGAGGTCGATCGGCCCGTGCTGCAGATGCAGCCGGTTGCCGGGCAGCAGCGCGATCTGCGCACTCATGCCTGGCCTCCATCCGGCGCTGGCAGCGGCCAGGGGTTCTCCGCATGGGGCGCCACCGCCTTGCGGTGCTCCTCGGCCAGGACCTGTTCCAGCTTGACGACGTGATCCATGTGCCCGCCCATCAGTCGGTAATCCTCCAGCCGCATGGTGAACTCGATGGGAAAGACCAAAGCCGGCGTCGGCACGTAGCCGGTGGAATTGTCCGGCATGCGCGCCACGTCGACCATTACGGTGATGCCGCCGCCCGGCCAGACATAGGCCGGCGCGCCCCCGCAGGTGACGCGAGTCAGCCGGTTCTTCACCGACATCGTCAGCCGCACGGGGTTTTCCGTGACACCGGCGCGCAAGGAGCCGCCTGCGCCGCCCATGAACAGCACCGTGCTCAAGGCCGGCTCGCAATTCTCGGCGATGCGGTCGACCAGCTTCGCGATCGCGCCGGGCGGATCGGCCGGGCGTGGTTTCAAGTCCTCGTCCAGCACGTACCAGGCGTGATGCTCGCCGGTGGTCGAGACCATGAACAGCCGCATTCCGGGCCAGGCGAACTTCGGGTCGAAGCGCTCGACGATCTCCAGCGGGTCCTTCAGGTCGGTGCCGCCCCAGCCCAGGCCCGGCTTCGCCACCTGGAAATAGCGGCCCGGCGTCGACTTGCGGCCGCGGATCTTGATGCCGCTCGGCCGCGCATCGAGCATGCGGCCGGCCTGGTGCTCGGTGAAGACACCGGTGATGTGCTCGTCCACCACCACGACCTCGTCGGCGAGGCCGAACCATTGCTTGGCGAAGATGCCGGTGACGGCGGAGCCGCAGCCGACCCGCATGCGCTCCTCTCTCTGGCCATCGACGATGGGCGGCTGATTCGCCTGAATGACGACGGTGGAGCCGCCGTCGATCGACATCTCGACCGCCTCCTTGTTGCAGAGCCGCAGCAGCGCGTCGCAGGTGACGTTGCCCTCGGATTTGGAGCCGCCGGTCAGGTGATGCACGCCGCCCAGCGACAGCATCTGCGAGCCGTATTCGTGCGTGGTGACATGGCCGATCTGCTCGCCCTTCACGCGCACCGCCGCCTGCTCCGGTCCCACATAGCGGTCGGTGTCGATCTTCACCTTAACGCCGCAATAGCTGAAGATCCCTTCCGTCACCACGGTGACGCAATCGACGCCTTCGACCTGGCTGGAGACGATGAAGGGCGCCGGCTTGTAATCGGGATAGGTGGTGGTGGCGCCGATGCCGGTGACGAAGGCGCCGGCTTTCGGCAGGATCTCGCCGTCCCAGTCGCGCCCGCCCTCCAGGAAGCGCACCGCGCCGCGCCCGGATTCCGCCGAGCGGTCGAGCAGCACCAGCGGATCGGTCCTGACGAGCTTGCCGTCGGCATTTCCGTAGCGATCGCAGGCGCCGAGCTTGCCGGGGCGGATGCGGCACAGCACCGGGCAGGCGTCGCAGCGGACGATGCCGTCGCCCTCGTTCGGCGTGACGATCTCGTTCATCGCGCACCTTCCTTCGCCCGGATCGCCGCGCGCAGGCGGTGCGGCAGCACCGGCACCTTGGTCACGCGCACGCCGGCGGCGCGCTGGATGCCGCCGAAGATGGCGGGCGCGGTGGAGATCAGCGCCGGCTCGCCGACGCCCTTGGCGCCGTAGGGGCCGTGCACCGTGGGGTCCTCGACGATGAAGCAGGTCATCTCCGGCATGTCGCCAATTGTCGGGATCAGGTAGTCGTGCAGATTCTCGGTGCGGCCGGGCAGGTATTCCTCCATCAACGCCAGGCCGATGCCCTGCGCCGTGCCGCCCTGGATCTGGCCCTCGACCTGCTGCGGGTTGATCGCCCTGCCCACGTCGTGGGCGGCGGCGATCTTCAGCACCTTGACGGTGCCGAGATCGAGATCGACCTCGACCAGCGCGACCTGCGTCGCGAAACCGTAGCAGGCATAGGGATCGCCCTGCCCGTTGGCATCGAGCGGCGTGGTCGGTGGATCGAAGCGGCCAAAGCCGCTCAGCGCGTCGCCGCGATTGTCGGGCGGCAAGTCGCGCAGCTTCGCGCGGCCGCCCAGAGCCGCCAGCTTCGCCTTCAAATCCAGCGCCGCCAATTCGCAGGCCTTGCCCGAGACGAAGGTCTGGCGCGAGGCCGAGGTCTTACCGGCATCGAGGGTCAGCGCCGTATCGCCGACGACGAGCGCGATGTCGCCGGCCGGAACGCCCAGCGCCTCGGCGGCGATCTGCACCAGGATGGTGTTGGAGCCCTGGCCGATATCGACCGCGCCGCAATAGAGCGTGATCCGGCCCTCGGCGCTGATGCCGATCTGCATCTCCGACGGGTTGCTGAGCGAGGTATTGCCGATGCCGTACCAGGAGCAGCCGATGCCGACGCCGTGCTTCAGCCGCGCTGAGCCCGCGTTGAACGCGTCAGCTTCCGCGTTCCAGGCGCGCCAGGAGGGCGCGACCGCGTCGATGCTGGCGACGATGCCGACCGAATCGCCGAGCACCTGGCCGGTGATGGTGGCATCGCCCCGGCGCAGCACGTTCAACCGGCGGAACTCCAGCCAATCCATGTCGAGCCTGTCCGCGAGTTCGTCCATCGCCGCCTCGCTGGCGATGGCGCTCTGCGGCACGCCGAAGCCGCGGAAGGCGCCGGAAGGCGGGCAATTGGTGAAATAGGCCGTTCCGCGCGTCTGCGCATGGCGCACGACATAGGGGCCGGGCGCATGCACCGGCACGCGGTTGGCGACGGTCGGGCCCCAGCTCGCATAGGCGCCGGTATCCAGTTCCGCGTGCGACCAGAAGCCGGCGAGCCTGCCCTGCGCGTCGCAGCCCGCCTTCACGCGGACCCGCGCCGGGTGTCGCTTGGTTGAGGCCGCCATGCTTTCGGGCCGCGTATAGACATAGGCGACTTTCTTGCCCGTCAGCCACGCCGCCAGCCCCAGCAGCGGATGCACGTTCAAGTCCAGCTTGCCGCCGAATCCGCCGCCGCAGGCGGTGGCGATCAGGCGCACAGATTCCTTGGGCAGACCGAGGATCTGCGCCACATCGTCGCGATGCTGGAACGGGTTCTGGGTCGAGACATGCAGCTCGAGCGCATCGCCCTTGCGCTCGGCCCAGCCGGCCTCCGGCTCGATATAGGCATGCTCGACGAAGCTGGTCTCGTAGGTGACGTCGACGACATGCGCTGCCGCTGCGAGCGCGGCTTCGGCGTCGCCATGGGTGACGCCGCCATCGGCCAACATGTTGCCGGGCTTGTCGGCATGGACCGGAGCACCCGCCTTTGCCGCGTCGATGCCGAAGATCGGCTCGAGCATTTCGTAGCGAATCGGCGCATCCTCCTCGCGGACTGCCTCCACGCCCGCGCGCGTGCCGAGAAAGGCGACGACCGGATCGCCACGATAGCGCACCTCGTCGATGGCCAGCACCGTCTGGTCCTTGACCTTCGGATAGATGCCGTAGCCGTTATTGGGCACGTCCTTGGCGGTGAAGGCGCGCAGCAATCCCGGCCGCGCCGCCACGAAGGCATCGAGGTCGCCGAGCTTGAACCGCGCGCGGGGATGCGGCGAGCGGATCACCCGCAGGAACAGCGCATCCGCCGGGATCGCGTCCGCGCCGTAGCTTTCCCGGCCCGTCAGTTTCGCCGGTCCGTCGACCTTGGCGAGCGTCGCGCCGACCGCGCCTTGCTGCGCCGGCCGTGCCGCGGCGCGCGCAACGTCCTGCACCGCCTCGACGATCTTCTGATAGCCGGTGCAGCGGCACAGCACCCCGCCCAGCGCATCCTCGATCTCCTGCCGCGCCGGCGTCGCCTTGCGCGCCAGCAGGTCGCTCGCCGCCATGAGCATGCCCGGCGTGCAGATGCCGCATTGCGCCGCGCCATGCGCCAGGAACGAACGCTGCAAGTCGTTGAGCCGCCCGTGCTCGGCGAGCCCTTCGACCGTGGTGATCGCCGCACCGTCGCATTGTCCGATCGGCACCAGGCAGGCGCAGGCCTGCGCCCCATCGATCAACACCGTACAGGCGCCGCAATCGCCGGCATTGCAGCCGATCTTGGTGCCCGTGAACTTGAGATCGTCGCGCAGCACATCGGCGAGTCGCCGCAGCCGGTCGCCGTCATAAAGATGCGGTTGCCCGTTCACCTGCAGCGACAGACCGGCGCCGGCGACGCTCCGCGGCCGCAGCTCGTTCATGGCGCCAACTCCGCCAGCAACCGCTTCAAGACGATCAGCGCCGCCTCGCTGCGATATTCCGCGCTCGCCCGCACGTCGTCGATCGGCGCCAATCCGTCGAGCTGTCCGGCATGGGCCAGCTTCGCGAGGTCGCTGTCGACCGCGCGGCCGCGCAGCTCGGCTTCCAGCTTCGGCAATCGTTGCGCTACCGGCGAGCAGGCGCCGATGGCGATGCGCGCCGCAGCGATGCGGCCGTCGACGATGTCGAGCCACCCCGCCGCCATGACGATGGAAATGACCAGATAGCGCCGTGCGCCCAGCTTGTAGAAGGCGCTGATCGCCTCGCCCTGCGGCCGCGGCACCAGGATCGCGGCCAGGATCTCGTCGTCGTGCAAGGCGGTCTTGCGCGGACCCAGGATGAACTCCGCCAGCTTCAGCCGCCGCGCGCCAGCTTCGCTCAGCAGCTCGACCTCCGCGCCCAGGGCCAGCAGCGCCGGCACGCCATCCGCTGCCGGCGAGGCGTTGCACAGATTGCCGCCGATGGTGGCGCGATTCTGGATCTGCCGGCCGCCCACCTCGCGCGCCGCCGCCTGCAGGCAGTGAAACTGGGCGGGCAAAGCGGACTCGGAGATCTCGGTCCAGGTGGTGAGCGCGCCGATGCGATGGAAAGCACCGTCCGGGGCCATGCCGCGCAACGGCGCGAGCGCCGTCAGATCGAGGATCGTGGTTTGCGGCGCGCGCAACGGCCGGCCGACCCGAACGGGATAGAAATCGGTGCCGCCGGCGATGATCTGCGCCCCTTGCCGGCGCAGACGCAACGCCTCGGCCAAATCGTCCGGCCGCACGTAATCCGGCGCCTCAGCTTCGCGGGCTCCCAGCATCCCGGACCAAACCTCCCAGATCGTTCGTATACGAACGATCTCGCTATTCTGCACCCGTTGCCGGGAGAGTCAATGCCACGGAAATTCAGCCGATATGGTCGGAGGCGGTCAGCGCCACGCCCGCTTTCACCATCTCCGCGCGCGCGGCGGCGAGGCTGCCGTTCAAGTCGATGGCGCGGCTGGCATCCTCCAGCACCACCACCTGGAAGCCCTCGCGCCGGCCGTCCAGCGCCGACCAGGCGACGCAGAAATCGGTGGCGAGGCCGCACAGGAACAGGCGCTTCAGCCCGCGGTCGCGCAGATAGCCGGCGAGGCCGGTGCGCGTGACCTTGTCGTTCTCGTAGAACGCCGAATAGGAATCGATCGGCTTGCGGAAGCCCTTGCGCAGGATGAGCTCGGCGCCGGTCAGCTTCAGCCCGGCATGGAACTCGGCGCCCTTGGTGCCCTGCACGCAATGATCCGGCCACAGGGTCTGGTCGCCGTAGTCGAGCTTGATGCTGGTGAAGGGCTGGCCCTTGTGCGTGCTGGCGAAGGAGGAATGGCCGGCGGGGTGCCAGTCCTGGGTCAGCACCACGTGGCGGAACTGGCCCATCAGCGTGTTGATGAGCGGCACCACCTCGTCGCCCTTGGAGACGGCAAGCGAACCGCCCGGGCAGAAATCGTTCTGCACGTCAATGACGACCAGCGCGTCATCCTCCATTGGCGTGACTTTGAAGCTCATGGCCTTCTCCTCCCGACCCGCGAACTATATCAGCGCCGGCCGCCGGGCAGCAAACGTTCCAGGCGCAGCAGCGCCTCGGCGATGAGCCCGCGCGGGAAGAAGATGACGCAGAGCACGAACAGCGCGCCTAAGCCCAGCAACCAGAGCGGCCCCAGGAGTTCCGACAGGAAATTCTCCGCCACCCGCACCACCACCGCGCCGAGGAAGGCGGCGATCAGCAGCGACTTGCCGCCGAGCGCGGTCCAGATCAGCACCTCCGTCGACAAGCCGAAGCCGAGCAGGGTCGGCGAGGCGAAGGCGAATTGCGCGACGAACAGCGCGCCGGAGAGGCCGGCCACCGCCGCCGCGACGGTGAAAATGGCGAGCTTCAGCCGCGCATTGTCGTAGCCCAGGAAGGCGGCGCGGTCCTCGTGGTTGCGCAAGGCGTTGAGCGCCAGGCCGAAGGGGGTCGACAGCATCGCCGCCAGCGCCCCGAAGACGATCGCTGCCACCGCGAGGATCGCGTAATAGACCGGCAGGCCGTCGATCAAATCGCCGCCGATCCCGAGATTCATCGGCGGCACGCCCATCAGCCCGTTGAAGCCGCCGATGAACTCCCAGTTGATCGCCAGGCGCTCGGCAATCACGGCGATAGCCAAAGTGACGATGCCAAAATGCGCGCCGCGCAGCCCGCGGCCGTAGAACAGGAAGCGCCCCAGCAGGTTGGCGAAAATGGCGGGCAGCACCATCGCCGCCACCAGGCCGATCCAGGAATTGGCCGGCAGGCCCGGGATCATGCCCATGGTCACCAGGCTCATGGCATAGGCCCCGCCGCCGAAGAAGATCGCCTGGCCGAAGCAGAGTAGCCCCGCCTGGCCCCAGATCAGCGCCAGGCTCATGGCGAAGATGCCGTAGGTCATGAATTGCGCCAGCTGCAGCAGCTGCCAATCGTCGACCAGCAGCGGCAGCACGGCAAAGCCAAGCCAGACCAGTGCCGCGAGGAAGAGGGCATTGCGCTTCATCGCCGGCCCCGCCCGCCGAGCAGGCCGTTGGGGAACAGGCGGATGACCACGATCGCCATGGCGAAGACCACCACTTGGGCCAGAACCGGCGACCACAGCTTGGCGAAGGTCGAATCGATGCCGCCGACCAGCGAGGCGCCGAGCAGGGTGCCGGTGAGCCCGCCGCCGCCGGTCAGGATCGCCAGGAAGGCCGGGATGAGAAAGCCCAATCCCATTTGCGGGTCGACGCTCATCTGCGGCGCCATCACCGCGCCCGCCAATCCGGCCAGCGCCGCGCCGAAGGCGAAGGTGGCGCGGTCCAGCCGCCGCGTGTTGATGCCGAGGCACGCCGCCATCGAGCGGTTGGCGATGACGCCGCGCGCCGCCAGGCCGAAGCGGGTGCGGACGAACACGACCACGGTCACCAGGATGACCAGCACCGCGACGCCCATGATGAACAGGCGATAGGCCGGATAGGTCGTGCCGAGGAAGTCGACGCCGAATTGCAGCGGCGCATCGACGGTGTAGGAGGCCGGGCCGAAGCCCAGGATCACCGCCTGCTTGATGGCGATGGAGATGCCCCAGGTGGCGAGGATGGTGTCGAGGAAGCGGCGGTAGACATGGCGGATGATGAGCTCTTCGAGTACCAGCCCGACCAGTCCCACAACGATGGGCGCCAGGATCAGGCCGAGCCAGAAGCCCCCGCCGGCCTGCTGCACCACCACGAGCGTATAGGCGCCGAGCAGGAACAGCTCGCCATGCGCCATGTTGATGACGTTCATCAGCCCGAAGATGATGACGAGGCCCATCGCCACCAGCACGATGGCCAGCGCGAAGTTGAGCGCGTCGAGGCCGAGGGTGAGGATCAGGTCCATCGC
>JAEUKU010000422.1 GCA_016794075.1 Rhodospirillaceae bacterium | reverse complement strand
CTGGCGCTGGCGCGGATCCGGGCGCTGATGGCGCGGGTGGCCGAGATCGCCGAGGGCGTCGATCAGCGGCAGCGCTTCGATCTGGTGGTGCGCGGCGCCGGCGACGGCATCTGGGACTGGCGACTGGACGACAACAGCGTCTATTTCTCGCCACGCTGGCGCGAACTGCTCGGCTATCAGTCGGAGGACCGCTTCAGCGCGATGGAGGACTGGCTGGCGCTGATCCATCCGGAGGAATCCGAGATGGTGAAGCGCGAACTGCGCAACCATCTGGAAGGCATCTCGCTCGCCTTTCAGGTCGAATGCCGGCTGCGCCACAAGAGCCAGTCCTATCGCTGGTTCCTGATCCGCGGCACATCGCAGCGCGATAATTACGGCCACACGGTGCGCATGGCCGGATCGCTGACCGACATCAGCGAGCGCAAGCTGACTGATCCGATGACCGGGCTGCCCAACCGCATCGTGCTCTACGACCGCATCAACCAGGCGATCATCAAGGCGCGGCGGCGCAAGGGCGGCAGCTTCGGCATCATCCTGCTGCAGATCGACCGCTACGAGACGATGCGCGAGGCCTATGGCCAGTCGTTCTGCGACAACGTCCAGCGGGTGGTCGCGCAGCGCATCGTCGGCATCCTGCGGATGACCGACACGCTCACCATCATGAGCGACACCACCATGTGCATCCTGGTCGACGTGATGCGCGAGGACACCGACCTGGTGCGCGTGGCGCAGCGCGTGCGCGGGGCCGCCGAGGAACCGGTCTCGCTCGGCGACGAATCCGTGGTGCTGACGCTTTCCATCGGCATGGCCCAGGGCTCGCAGCTGCACAGCGCCGCCGACGAACTGATCAAGGACGCGACCGCGGCGCTCAACAAGGCGCGCCAGCACGGCGCCGGCCAAGAGGCGGTGTTCGATCCCGACATGCAGCGGCGCGCCCGCGACCGCCTGCGCATCGAGGCCGATCTGCACCAGGCGCTGGGCCGCGACGAATTGCGCGTGTTCTGGCAGCCGATCGTGGAACTCGGGCCCAACCGGTTGGCCGGCTTCGAAGCGCTGCTGCGTTGGGAGCATCCGACCCGCGGGCTGATCTCGCCGCTCGAGTTCATTCCGGTCGCCGAGGAAAGCGGCCTCATCGTGCCGATCGGCAAGTTCGTGCTGCGCGAGGCGCTGCGACAGGCCAAGTCCTGGCACGATGCCGGGGCGCAGCGCGGCCTCTTCGTCTCGGTCAACGTTTCCAGCCGCCAACTCGATTCCCCCGATTTGGTCGAGACCGTCACCGCGGCGCTGAACGATTGCGCGGCGCCGGCCGGCTGCCTGCACATCGAGATCACCGAAAGCGCGGTCATGCGCGACGTTGCGCGCAGCCAGGACGTGCTGCGGCGGTTGAAGTCGCTGGGCTGCCACCTGGCGCTGGACGATTTCGGCACCGGCTATTCGTCGCTGAGCCTGCTGCAGCGTCTGCCGCTCGACTACGTGAAGATCGATCGATCCTTCGTGGCGGCGATGAGCGGCGAGTTCTCCGGCGAGAGCATGGTCGGCGCCATCATCCAGATCGCCAAGATCCTGCACCTGACCGTGATCGCCGAGGGCATCGAGGCGGAAACCGACGAATTCCGCCTGCGCGCGCTGGGCTGCCAGTACGGCCAGGGCTATCGCTACGGCAAGCCGCTGCCGGCCTCGCATTGGCAGGACGCCATCTTCGCCCATCGCCGCCTCGGCGTGGCCCAATAGGGAATCCCGGTCGGGCGGTCAGCCGCGGGCGCCGGTGCGGCGGGCAAGCTCCGCCAGGTCGCCGGCCTTGGTCGCCAGCCAGGCAGCACTTTCGGCCAGCATCGCGGTCCGCCGGCGGTAAAGCTCGGCCGATTGGCCGCCGGGTTCGGCCCGGGCCTCCGCCAACACTTGACGGCTGGCCTCGACCAGCGCGCTGTCCCGCAGCAGATCGGCATAGGCGAGGCCGAGCGCGCGCACGCAGCGCTCCAGCGGTGGCAGTGAGCGGTCGAAGGCGCGCTCGGCCGATTCGACCACGCGGATCCGGTCGCGCTCGAGGGCGGGAATCGGGCCCTCGAAGTGGTTTTCGGCGGCGCTGCGGAGGAAACTGCTGAGGCTGGGTGGCATGGACCCTCGCTTTCACCGGCAACGATACAAAATGAATTGACTTTCGTCAACGCAAAAAATATTGGGGTGGGATGCGCCTCCCCATTCTCCTCCTCGCCCTTGCCCTCGCCTGTTCCGCCCAGGCCGCGAACATCGCCGGCGAGCGTTTCAGCTGGCCCGTCCTCGCGGTGAAGGACGGCGACACGCTGGCGGTCGCCTTGCCCGGCCTGCCGGCGGCGCTGAACCCGGTCGCCATCCGCGTGCGGGGGATCGACACGCCGGAAACCGGCGGCCGCGCGAAATGCGCGGCGGAGCGCAAGCTGGCGAGCCGGGCCACGGATTTCACCCGCGACGCCGTGCGACATGGCCGCCAGGTCGAGTTCGCGGCGCCGAGCTGGGACAAATACGGCGGCCGCATCGACGCCGATGTCTGGATCGACGGCACATCGCTGGCTCGCCAGCTGATCGACGCCGGCCTGGCCCGCGCCTATGACGGCGGCAAGCGGCGCGGCTGGTGCTGAGCGGGCGCGCGGGGCGGTCGCCTACAACCCCATCAGTTCGTGATTCTTGAGCACCAGATGGATCGCGGCGACGTCGCGGTCGTCGAGCACGATCTCCTTCTCCGGATTGAACTGCTTGACCCGCCATTGCGTGCCGCTGCGCTTCACCAGGCGCTTCAGGAAATAGCGCATCTCGCCATCCGGCCCTGGTACACGCAGCTGAATCACCACGTCGCGGCCGGGCCAGGGCGGCCGGTGCGGGTCGACATAGATGAGATCGCCGGCCTCGTAGACCGGCTCCATCGAGCTGCCTTCGGCATAGATGCAATAGATGCCCCGTCTGCTCATCTGTCCCGGCGGCCGACGCACGAAATCGATCGGCTCCCCCGCGTTCAATGTGAAAGCGCCGTCCCGGCCGCATTCCGCGGAGCCGAGCACGGGAACATCCTTGGCAAGAACATGAAAATCCGGCGCCTCCGACCCGGAGAGGCGCGCGTTCGCGGGTACGTCGCCGTCGTCGAAGCCGGCCATCGGTGCGGATTCGGACGCAAGCCCCGTCGGCGCGGCGTCATCGAGGCGCGCGGCCTCGACGTCGCGGGCCATCCGGCCTTGGCCGTAGATCAACCAGGCGGGGTCGATGCGCAACGCCCTGCTGTAGGTCTCGGCGGCCTTTTTCGAGACGTCGCGCGTGCCGTTGACATGCGAGCGCACCGTCACCTCGTTCTGGCGGGTGAGGCGCGCCAGCTCCGCACCGGAACCGATGCCGCGCAGCCGCATGGCCACGCGCAGGCGTTGGGACGAAGAGGCAGGGGCGTCAGTCATGGTACGTAGCGTAACGGAAAAAGGATGCATTGTGTATTGCTATTTTTCGCTACCTTGCGTATCGTTCGCGCATGCCCTGGACCCCGAACCCGCCGCCCCCGTCGCCGCCGCCCGCCAGCTTCCGCGAGGTCATCGGACGCTGGCCGGCGACGCGGTTCTTCGCCCGCGACGCCGGATGCTCGCCGCTGCTGGTCCGGCAATGGCGGCACCGCAACTTCATCCCCCCGCAATACTGGCCGCGGATCGTCGCCGCCGCGGCCCGGCGCGGCATCAGCGACGTGAACGCGGATCTGCTCGCGCGCCTGGCGGCGGCGCTGCGCGGCCCGGCATTGCCGCGCAGCATGGCGGCGCCGGGATCCCCGAACGCGGGAGACGCGCGATGAGCGGCGCGACGGAGATGCCGCCCCGCCGGCTGTCGCGGGAAAGGCGCCGGGCTTCCCGCATGATCGGGCGGTGGCCGGACGGCCTTCGCTTCGAGGATGCGATCGTGCCGCGGGAGCCGTTGTTCCGCGGCGGCGACCGCGAGGTGCCGGGGGTGTGGCCGGAATCGAGCCTTTCGACCGCGGCGCGGATCGCGCGCGGCCGCTAGCAAGGCGGCCAGGAGTTTGGCGGCGGCACAACGAGACACAGCATGGAGGCCGGCATGGCGCCAACCCGAAAAATTTTGGACGGGAAAACGATGAGCCGGAAGACCAAGCGCGGGCGGGGGGGCGAAGCGGTATCAAGCCCGCCGCGTTCCGGCAAGGAAATGCGCGCCCTGGCGCGCGCGGCCGCGCTGCCGGCGATCGCGCGGCTCGCCGCCTTGTCCGCGAGCGAAGACGAGCGGGTGGCGCTGGCGGCGACCCAGGAGCTGCTCAACCGCGCCTTCGGCAAGACCGCGGCGGCGGCCGACGACGTGCGGCGGGCGCCGACGCAACGGCTGGTGATCAAGGTCCTGCGCCTCGGCGCCGCGGAGCAGGCGCCGGGTTCGGCGGAGAACCCCGCGGCTGGATGCAACTCCGCGCGAATTGGGGGACCGGCATGATGCTGCGCCAGCGGCGGCCGCGCGGCGCGGACGGGATGCCGCCGCCCGATGCGAAGGCGCTCGAGGACATGGCGCGGCGGGCCTGGCGCGAACGCGGCATCGTCATCTTGTGGCCGGAGCGCATTCGCGACGATTGGGACCGGCAGCACCTGCTCAACCTCGCCAACAGCTTCTATGGACCGCGTCATGGCGCCGGCAGCGGCAGATAGGCGGCGGCCCGACGAGGCCGCCTTGTGGAACGACCACCTGGCGGTGCTGCGGCAGGCGCTGGTCCTGCGCCATCCGGATGCCCGCGGGCGCGTCCGCAGCGAGGCAGCGCGGCTCGAACGCGAGATCGCGTCGCTCAACGCGCGCCGGGAGCTGGCGCGCCGGCGTCAGCGCTGGGCGGAGCCGGGCGGTGCGGCGGGCGCGCCTGACGCGCTCGATGAGCAGATCGCATTATGCCTGCATCGGCTCAGCGATCTCGCGGCGCTGCTGCGCGACGGCGCACCACCCGCCGCGGCGGCGGCGCGCGGCGCCACGCCGGAAGCGGCGCTGCGCCCGTCGATGCAGGATCCGGTGACGATGCTGCTCGGCAAGGGCCGGCTGAGCGCGGATCAGGTGCGTGCCGCCCGGGAGATCGCCTGGGTGCATGAGGCGATCACCAGGGCGGGTCGCGCCCGGATCTCGCGCCTGAGTCAGATCGAGCCGCCGGCCGGCTGGCAGGAGATGGCTCTGCCGGAGCGGGCGGCCCTGGTGCATGCGAAGCGATTCCTGCCCTGGGCAGAGCGGCTGCGGCGCGAAGCACCGGTTACCCTGGAATGCGTGCTGCAGGTGGCCGTGCTCGGCCTCTCCATCTACGCCGTGGCGCGCCGCCACCGCATGGGATGGAACGCCTGCGTCGCCAGGCTGGGCGAGGGGCTGGACCGCTATTGGGACACCGGCCGCGACCAGCGATGCCGCGCGTCTGGCATTCGCCCGTGAGTGCTGGCAGAGTATCGCCGCCGGCCCCGGGAGGGCGGATGGGGAGGGCGCATGGGCTTCCGCGTCGCGGAAAGATGGTTCGAGTTCCAGCGGGTCGACGACCAGATCACCCTGATCTGGGAGCCGCATGTCGATCCGCTGATCCGCTGCAACATCTGGCACGTGCGCGGCGGCGACCGGGACATGCTGGTCGATACCGGCCTCGGCATGGCGAGCCTGCACGAGGCGGCGCGGCACCTGCTCGAGAAGCCGCTCACCGCCGTGGCGACACACGCGCATTACGATCATGTCGGCGGGTTGCACGAGTTCCCGGATCGGGTGGTGCATGCGGCCGAGGCGGCCAAGGTCGCCAGCGGACACAGGGCATCGCTGTTCGGCGGGGCGAAGGACGACGCCGTCCTGGCGAGCATCCGGGCCGCCGGCTACGACGTTCCGCCGAGACTGTTCACCGCGCTGCCCTCGACGGAGTACGACGCCGCCGCCTACCAGGTAAGACCGGCGCCGGCGACGAGGATCGTGGCCGAGGGCGACGTCGTCGATCTCGGCAGCCGGCGCTTCGAGATCCTGCATCTGCCCGGTCACTCTCCCGGCAGCATCGGGTTGTGGGAAGCGGAAAGCGGCGTGCTGTTTTCCGGCGACGCCGTCTATGATGGGCCGTTGCTGGACGAACTGCCCGGCTCGGATGTCGGCGCCTATGTGGCGACCATGAAGCGGTTGCGCGAGTTGCCGGTCGACGTGGTGCATGCTGGCCACGATCCGAGCTTCGGGCGGGCACGGCTGCGCGAATTGTGCGACGCCTACCTGGCGAAGCGCGCATAGGCGGCCTTATTTCGATGCCCGGGCGAGGAAGAGAAGAAGGTGCCATGAGGATCCTGCTGGTCGAGGATCACCGCGAGATGCGCGACCTGATCGCGGAGCATTTTGTCGGACGCGGATTCGCGGTCGATGCCGTCGGCAGCGCCGAGGAAGCGCGCGCGGCGCTGCCAGGCGGCGGCTATGACGTGCTGATCCTGGATCTCGGGCTGCCGGACAGCGACGGCATGGAGGTCCTGCGGGCGGCGCCGATGCTGGTGCCCGGCGGCGTGCCGACCCTGGTGGTGACCGCGCGGGATTCGCTCGAGGACCGCCTGCTGGGGCTGAACGAGGGAGCCGACGATTATCTGGTGAAACCGTTCAGCCTGCTCGAGCTGGAGGCGCGGCTGCGCGCCGTGTTGCGGCGGCCGGGGACGCGCGAAGGGCCGAAGCTTTCCTGCGGCGCGCTGCTGTATGACGCGGGCACGCGCGAGGTTTCGGTGCGCGGCGAACCGATCGAGATGAGCCGGCGCGAATCCGACCTGCTTGAGGCCCTGCTGCGCGCCGCCGGGCGCGTGGTGGTGCGCGACATCCTCGAGGAGCAGCTCTACGCCTTCAACGAGCCGGTGACGCCGAACGCGCTCGAAGCCGTGGTGTCGCGGCTGCGCCGGCGGCTGATCAATGCCGAGGCGGGCGTGCGGATCGAGACGCGCCGCGGCATCGGCTACCGCCTGGTCGCGGAGACGACGGCGGAAGGCGGCTGAAATGCCGCGCCGGCGTGGCTTCAGCCTGAAATACCGGCTGCTCATTTCGCTCTTCGTCGTGTCGGCGATCGGCATCGCCTCGGCCGCGTATTTCGCCTATCGCGAGGTCTACAATACCGACGAGGCGATTGCCGAGCGGACCATGCAGGGCCAGACCAACGAACTCCTGGAGGCGATCGTCATCGATGCGGCGACCGGCAAGGCGAGCTTCGACCTGCCACCCGATTGGGCCGAGGCCTATGGCCGGGGCGACGGGGCATTCGCCTATACATTCTATGAACCCGACGGCGCCGTCGCGGCGAAGTCGCCCAACCTCACCGAGCCGCTGCCGGCATCGGCGCTTCCGCCCGGAAAGACGTTCGGCCCGCTGGAGTTCCGCGGCCCCGAGGCACAGATGACAATGACGGCCGCGGCGCCGGGCGGCCGCCGGCTGGTTGTCGCGCGCAGCCAGGTCGAATCCGAGGCGCTGGCGGAGAGCATGCTCGAGGAATCGATCGAGCCGATGCTGCTGCTGGTGCCGAGCGGCATCCTCGCCCTGGTGACCATCTGGCTGGTGGGGAGCTGGAGCCTGCGCCCGCTGGAGCGCGCCTCGCGCGAGGCGGCCGATGTCGGACCTGGCAATCCGAATGCACGGGTCTCCGCCGAGGGATTGCCGGCCGAGCTCCTGCCGCTGGTCGGCGCCGTCAACGGCGCGCTCGACCGGCTGTCGCGGGCCTATGAGGCGGAGCGGCGCCTGACCGCCGACGCGGCTCACGAGCTGCGCACGCCGCTGGCGGTGCTCGACCTGCGCCTGCAGCGGGCGCAGCTCACCGGCGAAGTCGACTGGCGCCTGGTGCGCCGGGATTTCCAGCATCTGCACCGGGTGGTGGCGCAGCTGCTCGAGCTCGCGCGGATGGAAAGCGCCGCCCGGTCGCAGCCCCGCCCGGTCGCGGTCAATCTGGCGCGGGTGGTGCGCGAGGCGACCGCCATGGTGCTGCCCCTTGCCGACGAGGCCGGTCGGGAAATCGAGATCGAAGTCGAGCGCGATGCCTCAATCACGTTTCCGGGCTACGCGGCCGACCTGCGGAACATGGTGCGCAACCTGCTCGACAATGCGCTGCATCACGGGCGCGGCAAGATCAGCGTCACGCTGGGACACGCAAAGCAGGAGGCCGATGCGCAGGCGGATTCGGGGACGGTGGTGCTGCAGGTGCGCGACGAGGGGTCCGGGGTACCCGACGAATTGCGCGAGACTGTGTTCGACCGATTCCGCAAGGGCAAGGCCTCCTCCGCCGGATCCGGCCTGGGCCTTGCCATCGTGCAGCATGTGGCGCATACGCATGGCGGGTTCGCGCGGGTTCACCCGAGCCTGCCCAATTGCATCGAGGTGGTCCTGCATGGCGTGTCGACGAAGCAAGGCAGCCAGGCGAGTGCGGCGGAATAGGCAGCTCGCCGGCGACAGGAGCGAAGCTGGGCGGGGACGCGGCGCGCCATGAAATTCAAGAAGAAGCTTCGCCGCATATGCGACTACTGGGGCTGGCGGCTGAGGCATCCGGGCGCGCCCTATGAGCAGTACTATGTGCACCGGGTTCTCGCCAAGCTCAAGGGCGGGCACGGCCACCCGGCGATCGGCCCGACAGCGCGGCCGCTGCGCTCGCGCTCCGAGCTGCTCGACTTCCTGCTCAAGTACTCCGTGCGACCGTCAGATCTGGTGATCGACTACGGTTGCGGCAGCCTGCGCCTGGCGCCGCCGCTGATCGCGTTCCTCGAGCCCGGCAAATACTGGGGCATGGACCTGGCGCAGGAGTTCCTCGATCTCGGCCTGTCGCATCTCGATCCGCAGTTGGCGCGCGACAAGCGGCCGCGGTTGGACGTCATAGCACCGGAGGTTATCGAGCGGGCGCGGGCGGAGGGTCCGCGCTTCATCGTCTCCTGGCATGTCTGCTCGAAGGTCCCTGAGAACAGGTTCGATGCCTATCTCGGCAACATCGTGCGCATGATGACGCCGGGCTCGGTGGCCTTGATTCACTTTCCGGAGACCGAGGCGCGGCGCAAACTCACCGGCCTGGCCTGGGCGATCCCGCGATCGCTCTTCGTCGAGACCTTGCCGCGCCTCAATCCGGCGGTGACCTGCGAGTTCGGCGCGGTCGTCGAGGGTGTCGTCGACGGCATCCGGCAGAGCTACGCCATCCTGCGGCATCCGTGAGCAAGCGGCGCCGATGCACCGACCGTGACGGCGCGTCACGCGTTTTGCGGGAAAAACTTGACCTGCGTTATGGCGCAAGGCATCATCAGCTCAACGTCGCAGAGATGTCGACGGAGGGGCCGCGGCATTGGGCTCCGCGCCGAAGGGGAGCGACTTCGGCGCAGCGTTCGTGCCGTACTTGCGCATCACAGGAGGGTGATCTTGGAGCCTGACGTCCGTGGCGACGATGAAGACGGAGTCGACCGGGCGTGGCGCACCGCGCTGCGCCGTCATGGATCCCGCGGGCGCCCGTACAATGATCTGGTGTTCGATGGACAGGAGCTTGCCCTCCGGGAGAACGGCGAAGCCATCGCCGATTGGCCTGCGGTCTCAGGCAGGCCGGGTATGCAGGACGGTAAATACCAATCCTATCGTGATCACGGCCCGTTGCCGCAAGGCCGGTATCAGTTCAGCGTCGGACAGCTTCAGCGCGATGACGACCTGAGCCTGATGCAGCGGGCGATAGCGCCACTTGGCTTGGGCAAGTGGCGCGGCGGGACCGCAGCCTGGGGGCGACATCGTTTTTGGTTGACGCCGAAGGCCGGCACGGAGGCTTTTGGCCGGGACGGCTTCTCGATCCACGGCGGCACGGCGCCGGGTTCCGCGGGTTTCATTGACTTGACCGATGAAATGGACGAGTTCGCCGATCTGATGCAGGCGATCGGCCAGAATGACGTCGCCGTCGAGGTCGACTATGGCTGGCTCGGATCACCGAACCATCGGCACAAGCGATAGGGATGGAGCCGAACGCATGAACCAGCAGGCGAGCAGGGCGCTCTGGCTGTGCCTGGACGGGCTGGCGCATCTCGTGCTGTTCGGCTTTGCTCTGATTATCGCCGAGAGTTGGTTGGACTCCTTCATCCTCGACAAGGCGGGCTATGATCTCGTGATCGGCTCGGAGGAAGCGTGCAGCAAGTCGTGGGCTTATTGCTCGTGGGCGAACTATACCCGTGCCCTGGCGATGGATACCGTCCTGGCGCTTGCCGGCCTTATCGTCGCCGCATGGCGACGCCTCAGATACCGGGCCTGGCTGGTGCGCCTCGTGGCCCTCGTCATCCTGGCCGTGCTGGGCTGGCGACTTGTCGACAATCTGTTGATCGATCCCTAGCGCGCCTGACGCGGGCGCGCCAGTGGCCGACACGCGGGAATCACATGGACATCATCCTGCCGAACGCATGGCGGCCGCGCGCCTATCAGCGGCGGCTGTGGCACTTCCTGGAACAAGACGGGCCGCGGCGCGCGGTTGCGGTCTGGCATCGCCGCGCCGGCAAGGACGAGGTGTGCCTGCATTGGGCGGCCTGCGCGGCGATGTGCAGGACGGGCAATTACTGGCACATGCTGCCGGAGGCGGCGCAGGCGCGGAAGGCCATCTGGGAGGCGGTCAATCCGCATACCGGCCGGCGGCGGATCGACGAGGCGTTTCCCCCGGCGATCCGGCAGGCGACGCGCGACGACGACATGCGGATCAAGTTCGTCAACGGCGCCACGTGGCAGCTGGTGGGATCGGACAACTTCAACTCGCTGGTCGGCGCGCCGCCAACTGGGCTGGTCTTCTCGGAGTATGCGCTCGCCAATCCGCGCGCCTGGGATTATCTGCGGCCGATCCTCGCCGAGAATGGCGGCAGCGCGGTGTTCATGTTCACGCCGCGCGGCCGTAACCATGCCTGGCGGCTCCATGAGCTGGTGCGCGGCAATCCGAACTGGTTCGCCGAGACGCTGACGGTGGAGGATACCGGCGCCATCGCGCCGGAGGTGATCGCCGAGGAGCGCGCATCGGGCATGTCCGAGGACATGATCCGCCAGGAATACTTCTGCAGCTTCGACGCGGCCTTGCCCGGCGCCTATTACGGCAAGCTGCTGCAGCAGGCGGAGCGCGAGGGGCGCGTCGGGCGGGTACCCTGGTCGCCGGAACTGCCGACGCACACGGCGTGGGATCTCGGGATCGGCGACAGCACGGCGATCTGGTTCTGCCAGGCGACGGGGCAGGAGGTGCGCCTGATCGACTACTACGAGAATTTCGGCGTGGGCCTCGACCACTATGCCAAGGTGCTGCGCGAGCGGCCCTATGTCTATGGCGAGCATATTCTGCCGCATGACGCGCAGGTGGCGGATCTGTCGACCGGGCGCAGTCGGCTACAGACCCTGGCCGGGCTCGGGATCACGGGCCGGGTGCTGCCGCGCGAGCCGAACATCGAGGATGGCATCAACGCCGTGCGCAATCTGCTGCCGCGCTGCTGGTTCGATGCCGGAAAATGCGCCCGCGGGCTCGAGGCGCTGCGGCAGTACCGCTGCGACTACGACCCGGAGCGGGACATCTATTCCGCGCGGCCGCGGCATGACTGGACCAGCCATGCCGCCGACGCCTTCCGCTACCTTGCGCGCGGACTGCCCGACCCACGACCGTTGCCGGAGCGGCGCGAGCGATATGCGCCGCCGCTCACAGGTGCCGGGACATGGATGAGCGCATAGCGGCGCAGCGGGTGGGCTTCAGAACGCCTCAGGCTGAAAGGACGGAGCGTGCGGTCGAGCGATCAGTACGAAATCATGAAGTGGCTTCGTCTCGCCGAGGAGACCTTTGGCGCGGCGGGCGTCTCCGCGATGGCGGAGGCGATGGGACTCGCCGGCGCTGGCGTACCGGCGCGCAAAGCCGGCATTGACAGACGAGCACCAGCAACTGAAAGTGGCACTGCGGTTCCGGCGTGCGGATCGGAGAAGGCATCGGGCGATTGGCTTGGAGATGACAGCGGATCGGGACAGCAACGTTGGGGAACGCCGCTGGCTTGTCCGGCGATGCCTCCGCGCGCCGGCTCGAGTTGGCGGCCCTATGCCGGGGATCCGACGTGGTTCCACTGCGGCTACGAGGGATACCAGGAGAACCGGGCGCCTGCGCCGGACTGGCCGGCCGGCGAATGCTTCTACGATGAAGGCGGGAGGCTGGTGGACGAGGCGCATCCCTATGCAGGATGCCGCGGAACGCCCAACAGCTACGACGCGGAAGATCCGCGACACTGGCTCTGGCATGATCCGGGCGGCATCTGGAACTCCGGCTATGGCGGTGCCGGCGAGTCGCACAGACACGCCAATGATCGCGTTCGGCAGATCATGAACCAGCAGGGCTATCCGCCGTTCAGCATCGGGCCGTTTCGCGCGCCGCTGCCCGGGCGCGGCCAATGACCCTGCCGACCGCGCCAAGATTGCGCGCTTGTATCGCCGGATACTACGTCGCCCTTTTCCTGTTCGGGGCGATCGGGTCGCTGCTGGCGCCAGGCTATGAAGGGGGCATCCTCGGCTTCTTCGCCGGCGGGCTGTGGATCGTCTTCCTTGTCCACGCCTTCTTCGTTGCGGCGCCGAGCATACAGGGCGACTTGCTTGCCTATGCGGTGTTCATCGGCGTGCTTATGACGCTGGTCTTCGCGGCGATGAAGCTGAGCGGGTGGCTGCGGATCATCGTCTTCCTTGCGGCATTGCTGGCGGGGCACGCCTATGGCCTGGCCGTTGCCGGCATGAACGGATAGCGCGCCTCCAGGCGAAACCGACTCAGCGGACCATCCCTTCAACATTCGGGCGGAATTCCGTATGACCCATACCTGCACCGATCCGTCGGGCGAGGGCGCATTGCCGCTCGCCGACGTCGAGCTCTACGAGCGTCTCAAAGGGTGGTTCATCGAAGACCGGCGGGCGCAGAGCGAATGGTACCGCGATGCCGAGGTGGATTTCGCCTTTCACGCCGGCCACGGCCAGTGGGAAGAGGCGGACCGCGCGCGCCTGAAGGGGCAGAACCGGCCTTGCGTCACCTTCAATCGCATCGCGCCCGCGATTGCCGCCGTGGTCGGCATGGAGGTCGCCAATCGCCAGGAAGTGCGCTTCATTCCGCGCACCACCAGCGACCGGAGCACGGCGGTCGATGCGCCGACCGGGCAAGTCGTCACCCAGGCGCCGCCGGGAGCCGATGACCAGGGACCGGCAGAGCTTTACACCGGTGCGGCCATCTATCTGCGTGACCAGTGCAACGCGGAGGACGAGGAATCCGACGCCTTTCAGGACGCAGCCATCTGCGGCATGGGCTGGACCGAAACGCGTGTCGACTACGATGACGACCCGTCCGGGCGGATCGTCATCGACCGGATCGATCCGCTCGAGATGGTCTGGGATGCGCGGGCGGTCAAGCGCAACCTGGTCGACGCACGGCGGTTCCACCGCGTGCGCGAGATCGATATCGATGTCGCCAGGCAGATGTTCCCCGATTTCGCAGACGATGAGCTCGATGCGGGATGGGCCAGGAGCCTTGCCGGAGAAGGCACGCCGCATGATCGCGAAGCGGCACGAAACTATGCGAGCGGCGAAAGCTCGACGGAGGCGAAGCGCGGGACCGTCACCATCGTCGAGTGCGCGTGGTCGGAGCTGGACGTGACCTATCGCGTCGCCAATCCGACAACCGGCGAGGTGCTGACGATCGCCGCGGAGTCCGAGCTCAAGAGCCTGCGGGAGCGTGCCAAAGCCGCCGGAATCGAGCTGGCGGTGCAGGCGGAGAGGAAGCGGGTCCAGCGCCACGCCTTCCTGGGCGGTGCGCTGCTGGAAGCCGGGCCGGCACAGGCGCAAGCGGGATTCAAGTTCAAGCCCATCACCGGCTATCGCGACCGCAACAGGCGGCAATGGGTGGGCCTGGTGCGGGCGATGCGCGATCCGCAGCGCTGGGCCAACGCGCTGTTCTCCTCGGTGCTGAACAGCATCCAGACCAGCGGCAAGGGGATCATGGCGGAGCGCGGCGCCTTCGACAACGACCAGCAGGCGGAGACCGATTGGGCGAATGCCGGACGTATCGTCTGGCTGAAGACCGGCGCGCTGTCGGGGCCCGGACCTCGCGTCACGCCGAAGCCGCCCGCGCTGATGCCGACGGGCGTCGAGGCGCTGATGCAATTCGCCCTGCAGTCGCTGCGCGACGTCAGCGGCATCAATGTTGAGATGCTGGGGCTGGCCGATCGCGGACAGGCGGCGTCGCTGGAATACCAGCGGCGCCAGGCGGCCACCACCATCCTGGCGCCGTTCTTCGACGGATTGCGGCGCTATCGCAAGGACCAGGGCAGGCTGCTGCTGCACCTCATCCGCGATTACCTGAGCGACGGCCGCCTGGTGCGCATCGCGGGACCGGAATACGAGCGCTACGTGCCGCTGATCCGGCGTGACGACGTCCTGGAATTCGACATCGTGGTCGATGACGCGCCGGCATCGCCGAACCAGAAAGAGGCGAGCTGGGCGATCCTGCAGCAGATGCTGCCGCTGCTGCTGAAACAGCCGCTCTCCATCGAGGCCTGGGGCAAGCTGCTGAAGGCGTCGCCGCTGCCCGGCAGCCTGGTGTCCGAGTTCATCGAGACGGCGGCGCAGGACCGGCAGCGCCAGGCCGAACTGCAGAGCCATCAGGCGCAGTTGCCGCAGCAACCGAAATCGGATGTCGCATCGCAGGCCAGGCTGCAGGCGGAGCTGCAGAAGCTGGATGTCGAAGCCGCGCTGAAGCAGCAGGAGCTGCAACTGCGCCGTTACGAAGCGGACCTGAACGCGGCCATCAGCCTGCGCCAGATCGAGGAGCGGCAGGCCGCCCGGTTCTGCAAGCCGGCGCAATCTTCCGCCGCAAGCGGCGCCTGATCACAGCATCCAGAGAACGGGGAGTTCCCGATGAACGACTTAGAGGTTCCCGCGGTGGAAAGTGCAGTCCCGGCGGAGCCTGCCATACGGGCCGACGCTGCGGCCGAGACCGCAGTCTCGGCATCCGGCTTCCACGCCGGCCGCGAGCGGCAGCGGAATGTTCCCTACGGCGCCCTGGCCGAGGAGCGAGCGCGGCGCAAGGAATTGCAGCGCGAACTTCAGGAATCGCTGGCGATGCGGCAGGACCTGCTGGGCCAGCTGGCTCAGCTGCAGGCGAGGACGGGGCCGGCGTCGATTCCAGGACAACCGATGGAGCAGGGGTCCACTGCGGCCGGAGCGGAGTCCGAGCATATGGCATCGGCGCCGCTCGACGGCGCGGGACGCGCGCCCGATCCGCGCGCGTCCGAGGAGAGCGCCTTGCGAACCCAGGTGCTGCAATCCGTGCGCGCCTTCAGCGCCGAGCGCCCGGATTTCCTCGCCGCCTATGAGCATGCGCGGTCGGAGCGCATGGTCGAGCTGATCGCGCTCGGCTACAGGCCGGAGGAAGCGGCGGCGATCACCTTCGACAACGAGATGCAGGTCATCCGCAATGCCTATGCGAGCGGGCGGAACCCGGCCCAGGTGATCTATGACTATGCGGTGCAGCGCGGCTACCAGGGTGCGCGGCCGCAGGCGCCGACAGCGCGCCCGGTTCAAGGTGGGATGACCGAGGCGGACAAAGTCGCCCTGGCGGCGCGCGGGCAGGCGCGATCCAAGTCGCTCTCCAGCGCAGGTGGAGGCGCGGTCGCGACCCTGACTCTCGAGGCGCTGGCCGGCATGACCGACGACGAGTTCGCCGAAGCGACGAAGGGCAACCGGTGGCAACGGCTGCTGCGGGAGTGATGCCGGGCGGCCAGGCGCGAACAGGAGGCACGATGTTGCAGGACGCGGAAATCACGGCGGAGAGCACGGGAGACGGCCCGCTGCCTTCGGCAGCTGCGCCCAAGGGCGAAGAGTTGCTGCCGGAACCCGCGGGCGCAACAGCTTCGGCAGGCCGGTCGACTGGCGACCATGCCGCGGACGCAAGGGAGCTTGCGGCGGCCGACGCGCCAAGGGCGATGGATGGCGAGATTGCGGCAAGCGTCGACATCCTGGCGGAAGTGGCGCTGCAGCAGAGCGATCCGGTCGCGGCGCTGGAGGAAGGGTTGGAGGCGCTCGCGGAGGCCCTGGCCGAGCGGGATATCCAGATGCAGCAGCGGCAACTCGCGGGCGCGGCCGCACGCGAGCGGGTGGAAGCCCAGCGGGAGAATTTCACTCAGGCCTACCGGCATGCGCGACTGCACCGGGTGGGGGAACTCGTCGATCTCGGCTATAGCCTGGATCATGCCGTGGCGATCACCAATGCCAACGAAGCCGAGATCAGGGCGCGCGCCGCCGCCGCCGGCGGCGATCCGGACGACGTCATCTATCGCTACGCGATGATGCATGGTTATCAGCCTCCGGCACGCCAGCCGGCGCCATCACGGCATCTCAGCGCCCGGGATCGGCACGATGGGGATGGGGCAACCGGACCGGCGGAATCCGCTCCCCTCGCGCGCCTCGCCGCCCTGGGGGCTGAAGCGTTCGCCGAGGCGACGGCTGGGTCACGCTGGCTGCGCATCCATGGGCAGCCGTTACACGATTGATCCGATCCGGAAAATCAAAGCCAGCAGGGACAGATGCCGCGTAAACTTGATCCACGCAAGACCTACTACCGGGACGTTCTGCACCAACATATCGCCGACAACCCCGAGCGCTTTCTCGATCTGGGAGGCGAGGCCGAGCGGATCGGGCCGCCACCGGAATCGGAGAGCGACCCAGAGGCTGAGCGAGCCTTCTACGCCGGCTTCAACAGCGGTGAAGGCGGTCTTCGGAACCGGCTTGAGAATGCACGAGACGAGGCGGCGACGGCGGCTCTCGCGGGCGCCGTTCTGCCGCCGGCCGCCCACGCCACAGGACAGGCCGCGGCGCATGTAGCAGGCGCAGCCTTGGACTTGCCCACCAAGCGCGTCATCGGCAAGATCACGCAGACCCCAGAAGAGGCGGACGCGCTGCTGGAAAAGGCGTGTCTGTTGCGCCGCATCGACGTCAATGACGCCGATGTGAGCTGGCCGGAAACGGGGTCGACCGCATACGACCTTGCGTTCAAGAAGGGCGAACGACTGGGCGACGAGATGAAGGTGCTCCACCAAGGTCTCTACGGGCAGGGATATCAGACATCCGATATCCCGCTCACCAGGGCGCGAATGGACCGTGTGGGAGCGGTGTTCGTAGGGCCAGGCTACAAGGCCAAGCCGAACAAGAAGGTTCTCTCAGCAGACAAATCGCTGCGTTACCGAGGACCTGCCACAAAGCCAAGAGTCTACGCCACCGGCCAGCCGGGCGTTCAAGCCAATCTGGAGCGTGATCGGATCATGAAGAACAGGTATCGCCACAATCTTCACATCAACATCTTCGATATGCTGCCGACAATCCCGGCTCAGCCGTAGAAGGCGGCGATCCGCAAAACGCGATGGTCGAGGAACCATCTGAGAGGGGAAATGGATGGAGACCATAGCCGAGTTGTGCCGGCGTCTCTGGCGCTCGGTGAAGCACTCGATCTCGGCACCGGAAGCGGCGGGTGGCGCAACGGGGGTGGCGGCATCGTCCGCTGATCGCCCCGAAACGGCGCCGGTCGAGATCCCGGCCTTCGTAGAGCCATTGATCGATAGTGTCGACATATCCTGCAGGACGCGCGAAGACTTGGCGGACGGCGAGCTCGACCCCCAGTCCCTGCTTCATGGCATTGAGTCTTACATCGGTTGGAAGGGCGCTCCGGGCGAGGATTACTACCACTCGGCCCTGGTGGTGCCCGCCTGGCTGAAGCAGGAATGTGCGTCGGGGGGATTCGAGTGGGGACGCCACCTGATCCTCACCCGCACGATCGAACGTGAGACGACCCATCGCAAGCTCATGGCTTTCCTGCACGAATACTGCGCCAACAGCGCGGGGCCGCCCGACGAAGCCGAATGGAAGCTTGGGCAGCTCGGACATTGGGATTTCGAAGACATCGACAGCGGCATGCCGGGCCGACCGCGCTGGCATATCAGCGCGCGCCTGATAGACATCTGGTCGCCCGACGCCAAGCTCGAATCATTTTCTCCACCGGGTGATTTTGGCATTCGCGTTCGCGTCCGTATCGGCGCGGAGGGCGGAATCGAGGCCGGCGACGATAGCGCGATCTTCGAGTTCTTGCTGTGCACGCCGGATTGGCTGGCGAAACATCGCGACCTCTCGCAACTGCTGTTGTGCAGCAACATTGCGTTCATGGGGACCTTCGATCTCGAGGTTCTGCGGCGGAACGTCGGCGAGGCGTGCGGCGGGTTGAAGGGCTATACCGCCGAGGAAGCGATCCGGAAGATGAGCCGCTACGGCGAGCGAATCGCGATGTAGCGGAGGTCGAAACATCACCGCGCCAGGGTCGCGCGGATACCAGTATTTTCGCCAAGCTCCCGGCGTCGTTGGGAGCGATCGCAGAAGTGGCGGGCACATGGCATCCGTCGTGCTGAAAGCGCGGCGGGCTTTGAGTTGCGTCCGCGGCCTGGCGAGACGAGGCCGATCCGCGACCCGGCGGTCGCGCTGATGCATCAGGACATCCAATTCGACAAAGGAGCCAAAATGGCAAAAACCGAATTTGGGGTGAATCATCCCCTGGCGGTCAAGGTCTGGTCCAAGAAGCTGATGACCGAGGCGATCGCCAACACCTGGATCGGCAAGTTCATCGGCAATTCCAAGGACTCGCTGATCTATCGCAAGGACGAGCTGTCGAAGAACGCCGGCGACCAGGTGGTCTGCGGCCTGCGCATGCGTCTCGTCGGCGAGGGCGTGCAGGGCGACGCCACGCTGGAAGGCCAGGAAGAGGCCCTCACCACCTATAGCGACACGCTGGTGATCAACCAGCTGCGCCATGCCACCCGATCGGCCGGCAAGATGAGCGAACAGCGCGTGCCCTTCGACGTCCGCCAGGACAACCTCGAGGGCCTGCGCGACTGGTGGGCGGAGCGGCTCGACCAGAGCTTCGCCAACCAGGTGGCGGGCTTCACGGTGCAGACCGACACCCGGTTCACCGGCAACAATGCGGCCGTGGCCGCGGACAGCGACCACCTGATCCGTGCCGGCGGAGTCGCCAACGACGAAAGCCTGACCGCGAGCCACAAGTTCGACCTGTCGCTGATCGACGCGTGCGTGGCCCGCGCCAAGACCTATTTCGAGGCGGGGATTCCGATCATCCGTCCGCTGCGGGTCGACGGCGAGGACAAATACGTGATGTTCCTGCATCCCTATCAGGTGCGGGACATGCGTACCAACGCCTCGAACGGCCAGTGGCTCGACATCCAGAAGGCGGCCACGGCCGGCGGCGACCGCGAGCGCAACCCGATCTTCACCGGCGCGCTCGGCGAGTACAACGGCGTGGTGCTGCACGAATGGACGCGCCTGCCCAAGGGCGTGCATTCGGGCACGAACGCGTCGTTCGACAATACGCGACGGGCGGTCTTCGCCGGCGCCCAGGCGGCCTGCGTCGCCTTCGGCTCGGAGAACGGGGTCGACAAGATGACCTGGTTCGAGGAGCTGTTCGACTACGGCAACCAGCTCGGCGTGTCGGCCGGCGCGATCTTCGGGCTGAAGAAGACCCGCTTCAACGGCAGGGATTTCGGCACCATCGTGGTGCCGACCTACGCCGCGGCGAGCTAACGGCGGCAACCTCGAAAACTGACAGCGCGGCAGAAATGCGCCGGCCCGACCACACGGGCCGCGTTGCCGCCGCGCGGGCGGCCCTTGTGTAGCCTCCCCGGCGCGAGGGCCGCCACATATTCTCGAAAGGAAGGACGAACATGGCTGTCGCACAGCAATATCACCAGAACCTGGTGCACTTCCTGCGCAAGGAGGTGAACTACAACGATCCCGGCATCGCCGCCGGCCTGGTCATCGGCCGGCTGCCGGCGGGCGCCCAGATCACCCAGGCGCTGGCGCGGGTGAAGACGTCTTTCAACGCCGGGACGACCAACGTGCTCACGGTCGGCACCAAT
>JAEUKU010000405.1 GCA_016794075.1 Rhodospirillaceae bacterium | reverse complement strand
GGCATCACAACATACCCACTCAAACTTTAGACCACGGTCCAGCCTCCTCGGGGCGGCTGGAGCAAAGCAAGACATACTACTGGTGGGGCCAAGCAATGCTGGCTTAACAGATCCGGCGCACATGGCTGCTATTTCGCTGTTGATTGCGACAACCGCACTCATCAGCATGGAGCCCGATTTGGACTACCTGGTGACTATGACACTCCTTGAGACGCTGGAGAAACAGGTCGGCGCAGCCTTCTTGAAAACGGACCAGCGATTGATGGCTTGGCATCAGAAGAAACTGAAGGGGCGAGCCATTGGAAAGCGGCAGGCCAAGCTGACAAAGTGATCCTGCGAGGCGGTGAATTGGAGATGCTGCAGTCAGGCCTCAAATTCAGTTGGTGAAAGACGGTAGCATGCAAGGCACAGCCTACGCGGTGCTTCCCATTGCTGAGATAGGCCGAATCACCGAAAGGTGGGCCGGGCACTTCAGAGACCGGAACGCTCGCTGAGAGAGTGCGCACCGTTTGCTACCGACCTCACTGCCGGAACTCAGAGCAATTGTACTACCCGCTCGTACTTCGAAAGTCGCTCTGGCCTGCTTCCCCGGTGCTTCCCCGTGCAGCGCAGCAAAGGTGGGGAAGCAATTTGCTGGTCGCTAAGTGTTTGAAAATTTGGAGCGGGCGAAGGGATTCGAACCCTCGACCCCAACCTTGGCAAGGTTGTGCTCTACCCCTGAGCTACGCCCGCGCTCCGTTCGGTGGGCGGCGCGCATCATAGCGATGCGTTCGTCTTTTGCAAGCGTCTGATTTCAAGGGATTACAAAGGGTTAAGCGGCGAATCGAGGGCCGCCGCGCCGGGGCGGCTTGCCATCGCGCTGGCCTTTGGCGGCGGCTTTCGCTATTCCGACGGCCGGAATCGATTTCGCAGGACCCATCCTCCCATGTCCGACGGCGCGGCCGCCCCGAGCGACCAGAACACTGAGCTTCCCACCTCGCCGCAGCATTTGCTGGCGCGGCTTGCGGCGCTCGGCATCGCCTATCAGAACCATGAGCACGCCGCCGTCTTCACCGTGGAGGAGGCCAAGGCCCTCCGCGGTGAACTTCATGGCGGGCACATCAAGAACCTCTTCCTGCGCAACAAGAAGGAGGAGATGTGGCTGGTCGTGGTCGAGGAGGATAAGCGCGTCGATCTGAAGGCGCTGGGCGAGAAATTGAATGCCGGCAAGCTCTCCTTCGGCTCGCCCGACCGGCTGCGGCGCTATCTGGGCGTGCTGCCGGGCGCCGTCACCCCTTTCGGCATCATCAACGACACCGAGCGCAAGGTGAAGGTGGTGCTGGACCGCGACCTCCTGGCGAAGGACCCGGTCAATTGCCACCCCCTGGTCAACACCATGACCACGGCGATCCCGCCCCAGGGCCTGCTCACGTTCCTGGAGGCCGAGGGGCACAGCCCGGAGATCATCGAGATCGGCTGACCAGGGGCGGGGCCGCCCCGCTTGATCGGAGCGGATCGAAGGGCCAAATTAGAGGCCAATTGTGGGTCCCCGAGGGGACCGGAAAGATCGGAGTTTCTTGCGATGGAACAATTGATTGGCGGCGGCAAACCGGGTGGCGGCATGGGTGGTCCTGGGCCGGCGGATTTGATCAAGGACGGCAGCCAGGCGAGCTTCCGCGCTGACGTGCTCGACGCCTCGATGCAGGTGCCGGTGATCGTCGATTTCTGGGCGCCCTGGTGCGGCCCGTGCAAGCAGCTGGGCCCCATCATCGAGAAGGCGGTGAAGGACGCCCGCGGCGCGGTCAAGCTGGTGAAGATCAACGTCGACGAAGCCCAGGAGCTGGCGGCGCAGATGCGCATCCAGTCGATCCCGGCGGTCTATGCCTTCTTCCAGGGCCGCCCGGTCGACGGCTTCGTCGGCGCCCAGCCGGAGAGCGCGCTGAAGCAATTCGTCGCCCGCTTGGCCAAGCTCGCCGGCGGCGAGCCCGGGCCGTCGCCGATCGACGAGGCGCTGGAACACGCCGAGGCGGCGCTGAAGGACGGCGACCACGAGGCGGCGAGCGCCATCTATTCGCAGATCCTGGAGCACGAGCCGGACAACCTGAAGGCCATCGCCGGCCTGGCGCGCTGCCTGATCGCGGTGGGCGAGCTCGACCAGGCGAAGCAGTTCCTGGCCAAGGTGCCGGCGGCGCAGGCCAACGACCCGGCGATCAGCGCCGCGCGCGCGGCGCTGGAACTCGCCGAGGCGGGATCGAAGGCCGCCGGGCAGTCGCAGGAGCTGCGCGCCCGCGTCGAGGCGAACCCGAAGGATTTCGACGCCCGCTTCGCCCTCGCCCAGGCGTTGTTCGCCGGCGGCGACAAGGAGGGCGGCGTCGACCACCTGCTCGAGATCATCCGCATGAACCGCGCCTGGAACGAAGAGGCGGCGCGGCGGGAGCTGGTGAAGTTCTTCGAGGCGATGGGCCCGACCGATCCGCTCACGCTCTCCTCGCGGCGCCGGCTCTCCTCGCTGCTGTTCAGCTAGATCCAGGCGATGCGTCCCGGCCCGACCTCGCTCGGTCCCTTCGACCCGCTCTATACCGAGCTGCCGGAGCGTCTGGCGATCTTCCCGCTGACCGGCGCGGTGCTGCTGCCGGGCGGCCGCCTGCCGCTCAACATCTTCGAGCCGCGCTACCTCGCCCTGGTGCGCTACGCGCTGTTGCAGCCCGCGCGCCTCATCGGCATGGTGCAGCCGGTGGAGGCCAATGCCGACCGAGATTTCGACGCAACCGCGCGCCACGCGGTGAAGCGCATCGGCTGCGCCGGGCGCGTCGTCTCCTTCCAGGAGACAGAGGAAGGCCGCTATTCCATCGTGCTCAGCGGCCTCATCCGCTTCGCCATCACCCGCGAATTGCCGCTGGATGACGGCGGCTTCCGCGTGGTGGAGCCGGATTTCACCCCCTTCGCCGAGGACATGGCGGAGCGCGATTTCGCCATCCCGGCGCGGGAGAATTTCCTCGCCGCCTTCAGATCCTATGTCGAGACGAAGAAGCTGAAGGTGGATTGGGAGGCGATCAAGGGCGCGCCGGACGATCACCTGCTGGTCTCGCTCGCCATGCTCTCGCCGCTGACCCCGGAGGAGAAGCAGAGCCTGCTGGAATGCCGCGATCTGGAGCAGATGGCGG
>JAEUKU010000404.1 GCA_016794075.1 Rhodospirillaceae bacterium | reverse complement strand
TAGGGCATCTCGGCGATGGCGGAAATCTCGCCGCGCACCGGATTGCCGGTGACGATGCGCCGTGCGGCCGGCACGCGGTCGGCGAACTTAACCTGCTCGAAGCCGAGAGCGAGGCGGCTGGCGCGCGCCGCCAGGAAGCGGTTGGCGCGGCCCATCACCGCGTTCTGCTCGTGCAGGATGGTCGGAATCTCCTCGCGCTGCGCGGCCCAGAGCGGCGGTACCGAGGGATAGCCGCCGAAGCCGACCACCACGGCGGGGTCGAGCTGGCGGATCAGGCGGCGCGATTGCAGCACGCCGAGGCCGAGCCGCAGGAGATTGCGCAGCCTGACGACCGGGCCCTTGCCGGCGACGCCGCCCGAGGCGATGCGATGCACGACAATTTGCGGCAGCCGGTCGCCGAATCCGCCGCCGCGCTCGTCAGTCGCGAGGTCCACGTTGAGGCCGCGCAGCAGCAGCGCGCGGGCCAGCGCCTCGGCCGGGAACATGTGCCCGCCGGTGCCGCCGGCCGCGAGCAGGATGCGGGGGGCGAGGGCGCTCATGCCTCGACGCTCCCGGGGAAGCGTTTGCGGGTCAGCGCCAGCAGCATGCCGATGCCGAGGGCGATGGCGATGACGGAGGAGCCGCCATAGGAGATGAAGGGCAGGGTCATGCCCTTGGTCGGCATCAGATGCAGGCTGGAGGCCATGTTGATGACCGCCTGCAGGCCGAAGCCGGTGGCGAGGCCGGTGCTGGCCAGCAGCACGAACATGTTGTGCTCGCCCAGCATGCGCGACATGGCGCGCAGCACCACGAAGGCGAAGCAGGCGACGAGGATGAGGCAGACGATGAGGCCGAATTCCTCACCCGCCACGGCGAAGATGAAATCCGAATGCGCATCGGGCAGCACCAGCTTGACCGAGCCTTCGCCCGGGCCGCGGCCATAGAGCCCGCCGTTCTGGAAAGCCTCCAGCGCACGGTCGATCTGGTAGGAATCGCCGGTCCCCTTCAGGAACTGGTCGACGCGCTCCTGCACGTGCGGGAACATCATGTAGGCGCCGAACAGTCCGGCCACGGCAAGGCCGCCCAGCAGGATCACCCAGATGAAGGACAGGCCGGCGACGAAGAACTGCGCGAACCAGGTCGCGGTGATCACCGCGGTCATGCCCAGGTCCGGCTGCTGCAGCAGGACCGCGACGACGATGCCGTAGGCGGCGATCGACACCAGGTTGCCGGGGAATCCGTGCTCGCCCAGCTTCAGCGAGAACATCCAGGCGGCGAAGATGGCGAAGGTCGGCTTCAGGAACTCGGAGGGCTGCAGCGACAACGGGCCGACCGAGATCCAGCGCGTGGCGCCCTTGATCTCCGAGCCGTAGAAGAGCGTGAGCGAGGTCAGGCCGAGGAAGACCAGGAACAGTACCACGCCCAGGCGACGCACCTGCTTCGGCGTCAGCATGGAAATGCCGATGACGATGGCGAGCGCCGCCGGCAGCATCACGTAATGCTGGCGCACCATGTGGAAGCTGTCGAGGCCGATGCGGGTGGCGACGGCCGGGCTCGCGGCCAGCACCAGGATCGCGCCCATGAACATCAGGGCGCCGATGGTGGCGAGCGTCCAGCGGTCGATTGTCCACCACCATAGTGCCAGGTTGCTGCGGTCGGCGCGGGAGAAGCTCATGCCACCCCCTTTCCGGCCTGGGCCGAAAGCTCAAGCACCAGCTTGCGGAAATGGTCGCCGCGCGCCTCGAAATTCGCATACTGGTCCCAGGAGGCGCAGGCCGGCGACAGCAGCACCACCGCGCCGGGCTTGCGGTCGCGCTGTGCCAAGGCGTGAGCAGCGGCGACGGCCTTGTCGAGCGTGCCGCATTGGGTGTGGCGCACGGCAATGCCCAGCTGGCGCGCGAACAGGGCCGAGGCCTCGCCGATCAGATAGGCGTGGCGCACGCGCGGGAAGAGTTTTTCCAGGCTGGTGAGGCCGCCTTCCTTGGCCTGGCCGCCGATGATCCAGTAGATGTCGTCGTAGCAGACCAGCGCCTTGGACGCGGCGTCGGCATTGGTGGCTTTGCTGTCATTGACGTAGCGCACGCTGCCGATGGTGGCGATCAGCTCCTGCCGGTGGGCGAGGCCCGGATAGGTCCGCAGGCCGGCGACGATGGCGGCACGGTCCAGCCCCATGGCGCGCGCGGCGACATAGGCCGCCGCCGCGTTCTGCCAGTTGTGGCTGCCGGGCAGGGTGGCGATGGTGCTGAGATCCATGACGGCGATGGGCGCGCCGCCGGTGCGGTCCACCAGCTGGCCGCCGATAGCATCGACGCCGCCGGCCACCTCGCGCTCGACCGAGATCGGGATCAGCTTGCGCGCGCCATCCTTCAGCCTGGCGAAGAGGTCGCGGCAGAATTGGTCATCGACGCCAAGCACGCCGATCGAGCTGCGGCCCTTGGGGCGCAGGATCAACGCCTTGGCGTCGATGTAGCCATCCATCCCGCCGTGGCGGGACAGGTGGTCCGGGGTGATGTTGAGCAGGACCGCGACGTCGCAGATGGGCGTCGGGGTCAGTTCCAGCTGATAGGAGCTGAGCTCGAGCACATAAATGCCGTCGCCCGGCAAAGGTTGCAGCGAAAGTGCGGCTTGGCCCAGATTTCCGCCGACCTCGATGGCCTTGCCGCCCTGGCGCAGGATATGGGCGATGAGCGTGGTGGTGGTCGACTTGCCGTTGGTGCCGGTGATGCCGACATAGCGCCGGTTCGGCATGGCGCGGTAGAGCAGCTCGATATCGCCGATGAGCGGCTTGCCGGCGGATTTCGCCGCCGCCGCGGCCGGATGTGGCGCGGGGTGGGTGTGCGGGATGCCGGGGCTCATCACCAGCATCTCGGGCAGGCGCCAATCGGCCTGGGCCGGGTCGACCAGCATCTCCGCCGGCACGGCGCCGCGCGCTTTCTCGTTGTCGTCCCAGGCCCAAACCGTGGCGCCGCTCGCCGCCAGCGCGGCCGCCGTCGCAGCCCCCGTGCGGCCGAGGCCGAGCACGGCGACGATCTTGCCGGCGACGTCTGGGATGCGGAGCGAACGGGTCACGGCGGCGGTGTCTTCCTCAGCGCAGTTTCAGGGTGGCGAGGCCGATCAGCGCCAGCACCGCGGCGATGATCCAGAAGCGGATGACGATGGTGGGCTCGGCCCAGCCCTTCTTCTCGAAGTGGTGGTGCAAGGGCGCCATGCGGAACACGCGGCGGCCGGTGGTCTTGAACGACACCACCTGGACGATGACCGACACGGTCTCGAGCACGAAGACGCCCCCGATCACGGCGAGGACCAGCTCGTGCTTGGTGATGACGGCGATGGCGCCCAAGGCGCCGCCCATGCTGAGCGAGCCGGTATCGCCCATGAACACCATGGCCGGCGGCGCGTTGAACCACAGGAAGCCGAGGCCGGCGCCGCAGAGCGCGCCGCAGAACACGGCGAGCTCGCCCGCGCCGACGATGTGATGCAGCTGCAGATAGACGGCGAAATTGAAGTTGCCGGCGACGTAGGCGATGAAGCCGAGGCTCGCCGCCGCCATCATCACCGGCACGATGGCAAGCCCGTCGAGCCCGTCGGTCAGGTTGACGGCGTTGGACGAGCCCATCATCACCAGCGTGGTGAAAAACGGGAAGAAGAAGCCGAAGGGGATCAGCAGGTCCTTGAAGAACGGCACCGCGAGCCCGGTCGACAGCGGCTCCGGCGCGATCCACATCACCCACAGCGAGGCGACGAGGCCGATGGCGAGCTGCGCGATCAGCTTGGCGCGGCCGGGCAGGCCCTTGGTGTTGCGCTTGGTGAGCTTCAGGAAGTCGTCGCCGAAGCCGATGGCGCCGTAACCGATGGTGACCATCAGCACGACCCAGACATAGGCGTTGCCGAGATCGGCCCAGAGCAGCGTGGTGACGCAGGCGGAGATGAGGAACATCAGCCCGCCCATGGTGGGCGTACCCTTCTTGGTCAGCAGATG
>JAEUKU010000393.1 GCA_016794075.1 Rhodospirillaceae bacterium | reverse complement strand
GCCGTCGATCAGGATGCGCCCGGAGGTCACGTCGTAGAACCGGAACAGCAGGCGCGAGATGGTGGATTTTCCGGCGCCCGAAGGCCCGACGATCGCCAGCGTCTTGCCCGCCGGCACGCGGAAGCTGACGCCCTTCAGGATCGGCCGGCGCGGATCGTAGCCGAACACCACGTCGTCGAAGACGATCTCGCCGGCCTTGACCTGCAGAGGCTTCGCGTCCGGCTTGTCCTGCACGTCCACGTCGACGCGGAGCAGCGCGAACATCGCCTCCATGTCGATCAGCGACTGGCGGATCTCGCGATAGACGGTGCCGAGGAAGTTGAGCGGCAGATAGAGCTGGATGAGATAGGCGTTGACCAGGACAAAATCGCCGACGCTCATGTGGCCGTCGACCACCCCCATCGCCGCCATCGTCATCATCACCGTGGCGCCGATGGCGATGATCGCGGCCTGGCCGATGTTGAGGGTGGCCAGCGTGGTGCGCGACTTCACCGCGGCATGCTCATAGGCCTGCAGCGCCACGTCGTAGCGCCGCGCCTCGTGCTCCTCGTTGTTGAAATATTTGACGGTCTCGAAGTTCAGCAGCGAATCGACCGCCTTGGTGTTGGCGCTCTGGTCGCTCTCGTTCATCTGGCGGCGGTACTTGATGCGCCATTCGGTGACGCCGAACGTGTACCAGATGTAGCCGCCGATGGTGACCGCCGTCGCCAGCGCATAGCGCCAGTCATAGAGCGTCCACAGGATGCCGCAGACCATGGCGATCTCAAGCAGCGTCGGCAGCACGTTGAACAGCACGAAGAACAGCAGGAACTCGATGCCCTTGGCGCCACGCTCGATGGCGCGGGTGAGGCCGCCGGTCTGCCGGTCGAGATGGAATTTCAACGACAGCGCATGGAGGTGCCGGAAGGTCTGCAGCGCCACGCTGCGGATGGCGCGCTGGGCCACGCGGGCGAAAATGCCGTCGCGCAATTCGGAGAAGAACTGCGTCGCGATGCGCGCCACGCCATAGGCGAGCAGCAGTCCGACCGGCACTGCGATGGCGACCGTGGCGGCACCGCCGGCCGCGGCCGCCCCGGCGCCGACCTTCGGCGTGAGCGCGTCGACCATGCCCTTGAACAGGATCGGCACATAGACGTTGGTGAGCTTGGCGACCACCAGGCAGACCACCGCCGCGCCCACCCGGGCGCGCAAATCCCAGCCGATCCGCGACCACAGATGCGGCAGCAACTCCCGCACCGCCCGCAACTGCCCGCCGCCTTCGGCGCTTGAATCGATTGCCATGAAATGCCCTGAAGAACTCCGCTCTCGGCTTTCTATGTAGGTCCGGGGCGGGGTCGGGGCAATTGGTAAAGAGGGAGGCAGCCCCCTTCAGACTCGGTGGGCCCCTTCCCCCCAGCCGACGCATGTCGGCATCTGCCGACGGGGCGGGGGAAGGCGGGGAAGGGGGTGTTGCAGCGCCGGGTCTTGCCGGAGTCGGCCTTCGCTTCCTATCGCCTGCGGCGATGCGCGTCCGCAGGACGCGCGCACCCCCCCATCCGGCTCCGGCTAAGCTCACTGCGTTCGCTAAGCCTCCGCTGCCTTCCCCCGCAAGGGGGGAAGGGGAGCTATTTTTTGGGATCGGGGATCAATGCTCCGTCGCCCGCCCCAGGCTGCGGGACATGACGAGGTAGAGCTTGCCCACGTCGGCGGTGATGAACGCAGCGTTCAGCACCGATTCCGGGTCGGCCGAGGCCGAGTTGGTCAGCAGTTCCTCGAACTTGTTGATGTAGCGGTCGACCATGTCCTGGAACTTGTCGTCGCGCTGGTAGCGCTGCTGGATCGCCGGGATGACGTAGGAATCCTTCATCTTGAACAGCCGCCGCGCGAAGATCGAGCGGTCGCCGTCGCGGTAGCGCTTCCACACCTCCTCCGGCACCTCCGAATCGAGCAAAGTGTGGATGTCGAGCGCCAGGCCGTTCAGTTCCTCGATCATCACCGCGGCCACGCGCAGGAAGCCCTCGCGGGTCGATTGCGCGGTCGCCTGACGCAGCTTGTCGAGCCGGTCCATCGCCGCCTGGGTCGATTTGGCGATCTCCTGGGTCTGCAGCTGGAAGCGGGTGCCCAATTCGCCGGTTTGCTGCGTCGCCGCGTCCAAGGCCTGGCGCAGGCTGGCGGTCTGGCGCTCGAAGCCCTGGGCAACGCCGGTGGCGCGCTGCACCGCCTGTTCCGCCGCGCGGGTCATCAGGGTGATGCGCTCCTCCAGCGTGTTGGAGGCGGCCTGGAATTCGTGATTGAGGCGCTGCGCCGCCTCGACCAGCACGCTGCTCTGCTTGCCGGCCATTTCGCCGGCGGCATCGGCCTCGGCGCGGGCCGCTTCGGCGCTGGCCTTGGCTGCGGCGGCGGCGGCGCTGAATTCCGCCGTCTGGCCCTGCAGCTGGCCGCGGATCGACTGGCCGGTGCTCGCCACCTGCTGCGAGAGCTGCGCCAGCTCCTGCCATTGCACGGCGACCGAGCCCTTGATTTCGTCCAGCTGCGTGGTAGCGCGTTTGGCGAGCTGGTTCAGCGCCTCGCCGCCGTCGCGGAAGCTCTGCACCACGTCGCGCGCCTGGCGGGCGCCTTCGAGCGTCGCGTTCTTCAGCGTGTTGGCGAGGCTCTCGACCTGGCTGTTCAGCTGCTCCAGCTGCGTCTCGCCCTCCTTGCCGGCCTGGCTCACCAGGCCGAGACGGCGGGTCAGCGATTCGTTCAGGTCGTGCTGGCGCAGGATCGAGCGGTCGATGACGGTGGTGAGCCCCTCGGTCTGCTGCAGCAGCGCCTGGCCCACCTCTTCCAGGCGGCGGCGCGCCACGTCGGCGGCGCCGGCCAGCTGGGCCGCCTGGCCCAGATGCAGCTGCGCCAGCTGGTCGGATTGCTTGGCGCCCTCGGCGGCCGCCTGGCGCAGCGTGTTGCATTGCTGCTCGACCTCCTGGCGCAGCACGGTGGTCTTCGCGGCGGCGTTGGCCATCGCCGCGTCGAGCCCTTCCAGGCTGCGCTTCAGCGACTGGTTGAGCCCGCCGGCGCCGTCGCCGGCGCGCTTGGCCGCGTCGATCAGCGTCGCCGCGTCGTTGCGGAACGAGCTGGAGATGGATTGCGCCTCGACCGCCACGCGCTCGGCGACCTTGGCGATGTCGTCGATCTGGCCCTTGAGGCCCTGGCGGATCTCGAGCGTCGCCGCATTGGTCTTGGCCAGCGCCGCCGACAGATCGTCGTTCTGCTTCTTCAACGTCTGGCCCAGCTCCATGGCGCGCTCGGCGGCCGAGATGCCGGCCGCCTTCAGGCCGGAGGCATGGCGGTTGAGCAGGCTCTCGATGGCGCCGGCGATGTCCTCGATCTGGCGCTGCAGGCCGCGCCCGGCCTCCGCCGCGCGCTCGGTCAGCTGCATGCCGGCGCGGCTCGCCTCGGTCGCCTGCTTGGAGAGCGCATCGCGCATGGCGATGGCGACGTCGGCCGCCTGGGCCGCCGCCTTGCCGAGGGTGACCGATTGCGAGTTGGCCGCATCGGAGAGGGCCTTGCCGCGCTCCACCAGGTCCTGGAACAGGCCGCGCACGTTTTCCGATTCCGCGCCGAGATTCTTGGTCGCCAGGGCGGCGGCCTGTGCGGCCACGTCTTTCAGATGCGCCGCCTGGCGCTGGGCCGCGTCCTCGAAGCTGGCGACGATGTCGGCGAGGCCCTGACCGGTCAACTCGGCCTGCACCTTGGCCGAGGCGCTCAGACCCTGCGTCTGCTGCACCAGGCCGGCGGCGGTGGCGGCGATCTCCTGCACCTGCAACTTGAGCGCCGATTCCAGATAACCGGTGGCCTGCTTGGCGGCGGCGATCAGATCGTCGCGCTGCGCCACCGTCATCACCTGGAATTCCTTCACCTTGATGCCGATCTTCTCGGCCGCGTTCAGGAAATCATCGGACTGGCCGCGCAGGATCGCGTGCAATTCGCCGGTCGCCTGGCGCGCCATCTCGTGCAGCCGCGAATTGGCGGCGCTCATCGATTGCTCGAGGCCGGCGGAGCGGCTCTCCAGCTCGCCGGCAGCGGCGCGCACGGCATCCAGGTGGCGTTCCAGCTGCTCCTTGATCTTGGCGCCGGTCTGGTCGGTCACTTCGCCGAGCTTGTCGCCCTGGGCGAGCGCCAGGCTGGACAGGTCGCTGGTGCGCCGCACCAGCGAATCCACGACCGCGCTGAGCGCCTGGGAATGGCCGTCCAGCTGCTGGCCGAGCGCCTGCGCGGCGCGATCTGCGGCTTCCGAGAGGACGCGGCTCTGCCCGGAAGCGGCGTCGGTCAGGGTCGCGGCGCGGCGGTCGATTTCCTGCAGCGCCGCGGAGATGGCATCGCCGTAGGAACTGACCGCGGCGCGCCAATGCTCCGCCGCCTGGGCCTCCAGCCCCTTGATGCGCTCGGTATGCTCCTCGAGATGGGCGCCGAAGCGGCCGGCGCTTTCCGCCGCGACGTCATTGGCGCGCTTGGCATGCGCCTCCAGCTCCTCGCCCAGATTGCTGGTGCGGGTCTCCAGCGCCTGCACCAGTTCGGAAAGCTTGGCATGCTGCTCGCGCCAGGTTTCGCTCAGCGCCATGGTGTGCAGCGACATGCGCTGGCGCAAGGCGTCGCCGGCATGCTCGGCGGCGGTGATCAGCTGACCCTTCTGGTCGACGATGCGCTCGCCGAGCTTTTCCATGCGCTGATCCAGCGCCTTGTCGAGATCGCCGAGGCGCGATTCCTGGTTGGTGATCTGCTGCGCCAGGCGTTGCCCGGCGGCGTCGATCAGCGCGCTCATGCGCTCGGACTGCTTCTCCACCGAGGCGGTCAGGCGGACATTGCGCTCGTCGGCCTCCTGCAGGTGCTGGTCGATCTTGGCCGCCTCCTTGCGCAGCAGATCGGCGAACAGCCCGGCGCCGCGATTGGCGGCGGCCTCCAGGATGGTGCCGTGGCCTTCGATCAGCTTGGCCAGCTCCTCGCCCTTCTTCTGCGCCAGCTCGGCCAGCTCGCCCAGCTTGACCTCGTGGTTGTCGATATGGACACGGAAGCGCTGCGAGGCGGCGTCCGCCGCCAAGGTCATGCGGCCGCCCTGCTGGTCGACGAGCTGCTGCAATTCGGTCGTCTGCTTCGACGCGGCGTCGGCGGCGGTGGCGAGAATGCCCCTGAACTCGCCGATCTTGTCAGCGAGCGCGCGGGCGGAATCGATCGCCGCCTCGCCCAGCTTCTTGCTGTGCTCATCCAAGGCGGCGCGCATGGCGTCCTGGCGCTCGCCCAGCCGATCGGAGGCCGATTGCGACATGGCGCTGACATCGGTGGCGAGGCGGTCGAAGGCCTGGCGGAACTGCTCCGAAGCCATGCTGGCGGCGCCGCTCAGGCGCTCGACCTGGGCGCGGCTCGCCTGTTCCAGCACCGCGTTGTCGGCGGCGCAGCGCTCGGCCGCCGCCACCGCCTGGTCGGCGAGGCGGGTGAGTTGCCCGCCCATCTGCTCGGCCGCCGCGCGGATGGTGGCGGCGAGGCCGTTGCTATGATCGGTGAAATGACGCTGCGCCTCGCTGGTCTTGCGCACCAGATCGGCCATGGTCGAGGCGGCGAGACCGCCAAGCGTGTCCTGGTGCCGTTTCAGCGCATTGGCGAGGCGCTGCGCGCCCTCGTCGGCGGCCAGCAGCAGATCGCTGCGATGCTTGTCGATGCCCTCGACCAGCTTGTCGTAGCGGCGGTCGAGCTGGCCCATGGCCTCGCCCAGGCGCTCATGCTCGGCCGTGGACTTCTCCTCCAGCGTCTTGCTGTGGCCGGCGATGGTGAGGCCGAGCTGGGTGGAGACGGCGGCGATGGTGCGCTCCAGCTCCTTGAAGCGCTCGCCGGCAGTGCGCTGCGCCTGATCGAGCCCGGCGATCTCCGCCTGGGTCGCGGCGCGCACGCTCTCCGTCGTCGCGGCGGCGGCGGATTGCAGATGCGCCACCTGCTCGCTGAGCTTGCCAGTCATCTGCGTCTGGGTGGCGGCGGCGGCGGCGGCGGCGGCCTCCATGTTCTGCGCGCCGCGCTTCAAATCTTCCTGCACCTGGCGCGTCAGGTCGGCATTGCGCTCGCGCGTCTCGGCGAAGGACTTGGCCAGATCGACGGCGGCTGCGTTGAGCGAGGCGCGCACGGCATCCTGCAGGTCGCCGACATGGCTCTTCAGGTGGTCGATCGCCGCCTGCAGGCCGGATTCCAGCGCCGCGGTCTGCGCCGAGGCAGCCTGCATCATGCTCTCGCTCTGGCGGCGGCTCGATTCGGTGGCTTCGTCGATGCGGCCGGCGAGCGCGTCGAGGCGGTCCTGGAACTTGTCGATGCTGCGGTCGATGGCATCGCCCAGCCGGTCCGCCTGGGTCTCCACCGCGTCACGCACGGCGGAACCGTGGTCGAGGATACGGTCGATGATGCCGGTGATCTCGCCGCGTTTGACCTCCAGCGCCTGGGCGATGCGGGCGGCGCCTTCATTGGCGGCGGTGCCCAGCGCCTCGGCCTGGTCCTTGCCGGCCTGGCGCAATTCGCCGCGCTGCTTCTCGACGACCGCGATCATCTCGGCGAGGACGCGGCGCTGCTCGGCCAAGGTCGCCTCGACATCCTCGGTGCGCGACCGCGCGGCCTTGGCGGCGGTATCCAGATCGCTGGCCTGGGAGCGGAACAGCGCCCTGGTGCCGTCGAGCGCGGCGGCGGCCTCCTCGGTCGCCAGCCGCAGTTCGGCCGCCTGGCGCTTCAGGGCCTCGGACACCGATTGCAGGCGATGCTCGCCGGCCGCGTCGGGAAAGGTCAGCTCGGCCAGGCGCGCGGCGAGCTTGTCGTTGTAGTCGCGGATCTCGCGCCCGCGCATCAGATAGATGGCGATCAGCCAGATGCAGAAGATCGGCGTGAAAACGCCGGCGAGAACCCCGCCCAGCTCATGCGGCAGGAGCCCCAGCAGCCCGTCCACGCCCCAGTAATCGAGGACATAGGCCCCCGCCAACGCCAGCCACAGCAAGGTGAGCGCGCCGGCGGCGACCCCCCAGATCCGCCGATCGCCGAAAAGGCTCATAACCTATCCTCCCCTCGTGGCCGGCTCATGCGGCCCTCTCCGGCTTACCCGGATCGGCCGGCCACGTTATGCAATGCTAGGCGGCTTTGCGCTGGCGCCGGATCAGGCCCAGGATCTCCGCCGCCGCCTTCGGTATGTTGGTGCCGGGGCCGAAGATTGCCGCCACCCCGGCTTTTTTCAAGAACTCATAATCCTGGGTCGGGATCACCCCGCCCGTCACCACCAGGATGTCGCCCGCCCCCTCGGCCTTCAGGGCGGCGATCAGTTGCGGCACCAATGTCTTATGCCCCGCCGCCTGGCTAGAGACGCCGATCACATGGACGTCGTTCTCGACCGCCTGGCGGGCGGCCTCCTCCGGGGTCTGGAACAGCGGCCCGATATCGACGTCGAAGCCGAGATCGGCGAAGGCGGTGGCGATGATCTTGGCACCCCGATCATGGCCATCCTGGCCCAGTTTCACCACCAGCAGGCGCGGCCGCCGGCCTTCCGCCTGCAGGAAGGCCTGGACGTCGCCCTGGATCGCCTGGAAATCGGGATCGTTGCGATAGGCGGCGCCATAGACGCCGGCGATCGAGCGCACCTCCGCCTTGTGCCGTGTATAAACCTGCTCCAGCGCGCTCGACACCTCGCCCACGGTGGCGCGGGCGCGCATGGCGGCAATGGCAAGCTCCAGCAGATTGCCGCTGCCGTCCTTGGCGGCCTTGGTGAGCGCGCCCAGCGCCGCCGCGGCCTTGGCCGGGTCGCGCTCGCGCTTCACCCGCTCCAGCCGCGCGATCTGCGCTTCGCGCACCTTGCTGTTGTCGATGTCGAGCACGTCGAGCTCGGCCTTCTGGCCGGACTGGTATTTGTTCACCCCGACGATGACGTCCTCGCCCCGATCGACGCGGGCCTGGCGCCGCGCCGCGGCCTCCTCGATGCGCAGCTTGGGCATGCCGGATTCGACCGCTTTGGTCATGCCGCCCAGGGCTTCGACCTCGGCGATCAGCTTCTCGGCTTCGGCAACCAGCGAGGCCGTCAGGCTCTCGACGTAGTAGCTACCGCCCAGCGGATCGATGACATGGGGGATGCCGCTCTCTTCCTGGATGATGAGCTGGGTATTGCGGGCGATCGCGGCGGAAGCCGGCGTCGGCAGGGCGATCGCCTCGTCCAGCGCGTTGGTGTGCAGCGATTGCGTGCCACCCAGCACGGCGGCCAGCGCCTCGATCGTGGTGCGCACCACGTTGTTGTAGGGGTCCTGCTCGGTCAGGCTGACGCCCGAGGTCTGGCAATGGGTGCGCAGCGCCAGGGATTGCGGGTCCTTGGCGTCGAAGCCTTTCATCAGCTTCGCCCAGAGGAAGCGCGCGGCGCGCAGCTTCGCCACCTCCATGAAGAAGTTCATGCCGATGGCGAAGAAGAAACTCAAGCGCGGCGCGAATTCATCGACCTTCAGCCCCTTGGAGAGGGCCGCGCGCACGTATTCCATGCCGTCGGCGAGCGTGAAGGCCAGCTCCTGCACGGCCGTCGCTCCCGCCTCCTGCATGTGGTAGCCGGAGATCGAGATCGAATTGAACTTCGGCATGTTCTTCGCCGTGTAGGCGATGATGTCGGCGACGATGCGCATCGAGGGCGCGGGCGGATAGATGTAGGTGTTCCGCACCATGAACTCTTTCAGGATGTCGTTCTGGATGGTGCCGGAAAGCTTCGCCTGGGCGACGCCCTGCTCCTCGCCGGCGACGATGAAGGCGGCCAGCACCGGCAGCACCGCGCCGTTCATGGTCATCGACACGCTCATCTGGTCGAGCGGAATGCCGTCGAACAGGATCTTCATGTCCTCGACGCTGTCGATGGCGACACCGGCCTTGCCCACGTCGCCGACCACGCGCGGATGGTCCGAATCATAGCCGCGATGGGTGGCGAGGTCGAAGGCGACCGAGAGGCCCATCTGCCCCTTGCGCAGGTTGTCGCGATAGAAGGCGTTGGAATCTTCCGCCGTGGAAAAGCCGGCATATTGCCGGATGGTCCAGGCGCGGTTGGCATACATGGTCGCCCGCGGCCCGCGAAGGTAAGGCGGGAAGCCGGGCAGCGAGCCCAGGGTCTCCAGGTTCTCCAGATCGGCGGCGGTATAGAGCGGCTTGACCGCGATGCCTTCGGGCGTCGCCCAGGTCAAGCCGGCCGGGTCGGCACCGCGCAATTCCTTGGCCGCCAGCGCCCGCCATTGCTCGACACCCGGATGATCGCGCTCCGCCACGAAAGCTCCCCTGCCGCAGTGCAAAAACGGAGCCGACTATAACGGAGCGGGCGCGCGTAAGTCCAGGAACGGCAATGGTTTGGCCGCCCCCTGGGAACCCGTGTCGCAGGCTGGATGCGTCAGGCCCAGCTGGCGGTGGAAAGCTCCATCAGGCGATCGATCTCGCCCTGGTCCATGGCGTGGACGTTGCCATGGATGGCGGCGCTGGCGCGGTCGACCAGCGCGCGCAGCCCGGCGACCGACATTTCCACGATGTGGCGGCAGCGCTCCGCGTCGCCCTTCTGCGTGGCGGCTTCGATCGCGGGAAGCGCGGTCGCCACCAGGCGATTCATCTCGGCGACGACATAGTCGAAGGTGGTGCGGAATTCCGGCGGGGAATAGGCATAGGCCGCGATGGCCAGGTCGCGATCGGCGATATGCGAATCCTGGAAGTGCTGGACGTAGCTCTTCGGTTCCCAGGCGCAGCAATCCTCCAGGCATTCCGGCGCATCCGGAACCAGCTCCATGAGCATGATGATCTCGTTGAAGTGGTTCAGGTAATCGGTCGCCAGCAGGGTACGGTCATTGACGTTGGTGCCCTTGGCGCGGGCGCAGAAATCCTCGTACCAGGCCTGGCGGTGCGCCTCGATCGCGGCGCCGGCGCTGTCCGGAGAAGCTGATGGATGGGTAACCGCCACGGCAAGCCTTTCACCCGCGCCGGAATCCCGGCGCGACACGCCCGAACCCGGACGCAAGGCCGGATCTGGGCCGGTTTTCCCGTTCATGATCGGCCGGCATCCTTAATTTTGCGTGTTTCGGGACTAGGCCAAAAGGCGAAAGAAGGTAACCGACTGGTCATAGCCCTTCAGCGCCGCCTGGTCCGGCCGCAGGTCCCGGCCGGCCAGGAGCGGGCGGATCGCCGAATCCTGGGCGATCTCCGGCGATAGGACAATCTCCCCAGCCCGGCTCTCGCCCTGCAGCCGCGCCGCCATGTTCACGGTCGAGCCGAAATAATCCAATCGGTCGTTCAGGGTGACGGCGATGGTCGGGCCGGCATGGATTCCGAGCTTGATGGCCAAGGGCGGACGGTCCGGCGCCGATTCCCTGTTGAAGGCGGCGATGCGGGCCTGGATGTCGAGGGCGGCGGCGACCGCCTGGGCCGGCGCCGCGAAGGCCGCCATGACCGCGTCGCCGATGGTCTTCACGATGGCGCCGTCATGGTCGCGGATGACCTCGGCCAGCACGGCGAAATGATTGCGCACCAGGTGATAGGCGCGCGCATCGCCGATCGCCTGATAGAGCGCGGTCGAGCCCTTGAGGTCGCTGAACAGCAGCGCGATCCGGCCCACCGCGACCTCATCGCCCGGCCGCAGCACATCGTCGGAGAAGAGATCGCGGAAGGCCTGCAGCGCGGTGACGCGGTCGGCGGTCAGCGCATCGGCGACCCAGGCGCGATCCTCGACGAGGGCGATGCGGGGGCGGGACGAGCGGTTGACCAGGCGCAGAAGATGCGGGCCCGCCGGCGGGCCGGCACTGACCGCGTCCTCGCCGATGATCAGCACCGGCAGACCGCCCGCCTGCCAATCGACATCCGCCTCCGGCCCCGGCTCGAGGGTGCGGAAGCGATAGGGACCGAAGGGCAGAGCCGCCGCCAGCTCGCGCGTCTCGCCCGGCTGCAGCAGCACCTGCGCCTTCACATGCGGCACCGACATCGGCCCCCACAGGCAGTATTCGCCGCTTTCCAGCGCGCGGACGGCCGGCGCCGGATGGAAGCTCGCCTCGACATTGCGCGAAAAGTCGCGCTCGTAATCGATGTTGCAGGAGCCGCAATGCGCCCCCTGCGGCAGGCGGTCGAGGCCGCCCGACCAGCCCTTGGCCACGCGGCAGCGCGGACAGAGCAGGTCCCAGCGCAATTCGAGCAGGCCGCTGCGCACCGCCTGCAGGCAGAGCTCGATGGCGTGGCGCGGCGGCACGTTCCACTGCTTCGCCAGCGCCAGCGGCCGCACGCGCCAGAGATCGACCTCCTGCGCGGTAAGCAGGTGTTCGGCGAGTTGCCGCGCCAGGCCGTGGCCGTTGGGCGTCGCCTCGATCGCCGCCACCATGGCGTCGATGCGGGCGCGGCGCGCGTCATCGACCGGCGGCGCCTGATAGGTGAAGGGCTGAGCACGCTCTCCGGCGACGAAATCGGCCGCCTCCTGCGCCATGCGGCTGAAGGTCTTCTCGGTCGATGCGAACATGCGGCCGCTGATCAGTCGGCCGAGCAGGTTGGCGGGCTCCAGCGACAGGGTGTACTGCACGCGGCAGCCATTGCCCTCGGGCGCAAGGCGCAGGTCGGCGGTGAGCGATTTCAGCGGGCCGTTCTGGAAATAGCGGCTGTGCTCGAACCATTGCCCGGTCACCCAGTTGACCGGCTGCTCCCGCCATTTGAGATGGAACGGCCCCATCTTCGCGGCGCCGAAATACTGCACCGCGCCGTCAGGCTGCGGGATCTCGGTGATCGCGTGCTTGGGCAGCTGGGCGGCCTCGTTGAAGCGCGCGGTATCGGCCAGCAACGGCCAGATCGCCGAAGCCGGCGCGGCGAACGTCCATTCCCAGGTACGCGAGAGCTGGGTCACGAATCCGATCACCCGAACCGATCCGCTTCCCGCAAGCGGGAAGGAGGTGCCTTCACCACGCCAGATGCGCGATGGCGTGATCCGGCGTTTCGCCCAGCTTACGGCACAGCGCCGCCAGCCGGGCAAGCTCTATCCTGTTGTCTACGAGGATCTCGGCGTGGTGGATGCCGCCCACGGTGAACAAAGTCCCGGCGCCGATCCCCCTGCCCCCGGCGACGTCGGTGCGCAGCGAATCGCCGACGCAGAGCACGCGCTCCGGCTTCAGCGCGAAGTCGCCGAGGATGCGACGATAGACCGCCGGATAGGGCTTGCCGAACCAGGTGACGTCCCCGCCCATCTCTGCGTAGCGCTGGGCGATCGACCCGGCGCAGATCTCCTCCACCCCGCCGCGATGCACCACGAGGTCCGGATTGGCGCAGATCAGCGGCAGGCCGCGTTTCAGCGCGACGCGCAGATCCGGCTCGAACTGGGCCACCGTCTCGCTGCCGGTCTCGATCCCGATGGCGAGCACGTAATCGGCCTCTTCCGGCCGCGCTTCCACCAGCCCCGCATCGTCGACCATGGCGCGGTCGCGCGCGGCCATGATCGCATGCACGCGCTTGCCGCGGTCCCTGAGCGCGGGAATCTCATTCGCCGTGATGGCGCGCCAGGTCTCCTCGCCCGAGCAATAGAGCCCGGCATAGAGATCGGGGCCGATCCCCATTTCGGCGATGCGCGCCGCGACCTCGCGCGCGCGGCGCGGGGCGTTGGAGAGGATGATGGATTTCTTGCCGGCCGCCTGCAGCCGGTGCAGGCAGTCGAGGGCCGCCGGATAGACGGCGATGCCGTCATGCAGGCAGCCCCAGAGATCGAGGATGAAGGCGTCGTAGGAATGCGCGATCTCGCCGAGGCCGCGGAGGACGCGCGTGGGAAAAGTCATGAGGTCGGTCGCGGGATCTGAATGGGGGCCGATAGGCTCAGCTCGCCGCGGTCTCGCTCTTGGCGATGCGCGGCTCGCCGAAGAG
>JAEUKU010000330.1 GCA_016794075.1 Rhodospirillaceae bacterium | reverse complement strand
ATGAGCTTCAGGCTGTACATCCGCTCGCGCTTCCACAGCGCCGGCACGAGGAAGTAGACGGCGCCGAAGGTCACCATCGCGTTCCACCCCAGTGCGCCGGAATGCACGTGGCCGATGGTCCAGTCGGTGAAGTGGCTGAGCGAGTTGACGGCGCGGATCGACATCACCGGGCCCTCGAAGGTGGACATGCCGTAGAAGCCGACCGAAACCACCAGGAAGCGCAGCACCGGATCGGTCCGGAGCTTGTCCCAGGCGCCCGACAGCGTCATCAGGCCGTTGATCATGCCGCCCCAGGAGGGCATCCACAGCATGATCGAGAAGGTCATGCCGAGGGTCTGCGCCCAGTCGGGCAGCGCGGTGTAATGCAGGTGGTGCGGACCGGCCCAGATATAGAGGAAGATCAGCGACCAGAAATGCACGATCGACAGGCGGTAGGAATAGATCGGCCGGTTCGCCTGCTTCGGCACGAAATAGTACATCATGCCGAGGAAGCCGGCGGTCAGGAAGAAGCCGACCGCGTTGTGGCCGTACCACCATTGCAGCATCGCATCCTGCACGCCGGAGAACACGGCGTAGCTCTTGGTCCCCAGGAAGGAGACCGGCACCGACATGTTGTTGCCGAGGTGCAGCACGGCCACGGTGACGATGAAGGCCAGGAAGAACCAGTTCGCCACATAGATGTGCGATTCGCGGCGTGTCATCAGCGTGCCGGCGAAGATGATCAGATAGGCGACCCAAACGATGGTCAGCCACAGGTCGACGTACCATTCCGGCTCGGCGTATTCGCGCGCCTCGGTGATGCCGAGCAGATAGCCGGTGGCCGCCAGCACGATGAAGAGCTGGTAGCCCCAGAAGACGAAGTCCGCCAGGCCCCTGCCGCCGAACAGCGGCGCGCGGCAGGTGCGCTGCACGATGTAGAAGCTGGTGCCGAGCAGCGCGTTGCCGCCGAAGGCGAAGATCGCAGCCGAGGTATGCAGCGGCCGCAGGCGGCCGAAGGTGGTCCAGGGCAGGTCCAGGTTAAGCATGGGGAACGCGAGTTGCAGCGCGATGTAGACACCCGCCGCGAAGGCCGCGACCCCCCAGAAGATGGTGGCGATGACGAAGAGCTTGACGACGCGCTCGTTGTAGACCGGCGCGGGTGCGGTTGTTGCGATCATGAATGCGGCTCCTCAGTCACCATCGCGATGAAGCGGAAAAACATCAGGATGCTGAAGACCGAGAGCAGCAGCCCGAAAAAGGCGAAGCCGCCATCCGCGGCGTGCGCGCCGATGTAGAGGCCGATCAGCCCGATCAATCCGAGCAGGATCCCGCCCAGCCATCTCTGTAGTTCAGCCATGGTTCCTCCGTACCCCCTAGAATTCCCGAGAACGAGTGTCGGCCGCGTGCCGGTCTAGTCGTGCGCGACCATGTCGCGATAGGCATGCCAGCTGGCGTGCCCGATCAGCGGCATCGTCACGGCAAGCCCGATGCAGCCGGTCACCAGACCGGCCGCGGTGAACAGAACGATGAGCGCGGCCCAGCCGATCATAACGCGCCAGTTCTTCATCGTCGCATGGACCGAGGTCGCGATCGCCGCCGCCGCGCCGACGTCGCGGTCGAGCAGCATGGGGAAGGCGGTGACACTGATGGCGAAAGACAGGGCGGCCAGCACGCCGCCCAGGATCGTGCCGACGATCAGGAAGGGAATGCCATCGGTGGAGAAAAAGAGCGCGGTGACGAAGCGGTCCCAACTGGCCGCCTGGCTGCCGAAGAATAGGGCGAAGATCAGCGTGGCGAGGCGGATCCAGGCCAGCTGGAACAGAACCATCACCAGGCCCATGAAGGCGATCTGGCTGATATGCGGCTTCCAGGCCAGCGCGACGGTCTCGATGTGCAGCGGCTCCTTGCGCTCCAGGCGGCGGCTGATGTCGTAGAAGCAGATGCCGACGGCGGGTGCCAGGAACATGAAGCCGGCCGCGAGCGGCAGGGCGTAGGCCAGCAGGTCGACCTGCCAGAGCAGGCTGATGAGGATCAGGCTGGCGACGCTGATGATGAGTCCGAAGGTGAGGCTGATGGAGCGCGCGGCGACGAAGTCGCGCCAGCCGAGCTGCAGCCAGACCCAGGGCCGCTCCACGTCGATGACGCGCACCGGCCGCGCCAGGACGACTTCCGTTTCCTGCCGCGCAATTCCGGTGGCTTCCGACGAAGCCGGCGTATTGCCACTCATCTCTGACATCGGGTTGCCGATACCCCCTCAGTGATCGGCCCGCAATCTACCTGCGACACGCGTCCACAGGGCTGCGACAGGTCGACCTGCGACAAACCGTACGCGATCTATGTTAAAAGAATACCGCAATGAACGATCCGCTCCTAGAGCTCTCTCTCGCCGTGGCGCATTGCCGAAGCGTCGCCATAGAGAATGGCCCGCTCCTGCTCGGCCTATTCCTGACTGGTTTGGTCGGTAGTGCCTCGCATTGCGCCACCATGTGCGGACCCTTCGTACTGGCGCAGAGCGGCGCGGCCATGGCCGAGTTGCCGCTCGGCAGCGGCGAGTTGCGCCGTCTGCGCGGCGCGGCGCTGGCGCCCTATCATCTCGGCCGGGCGCTGACCTACATGGCCCTGGCGGTCTTGCTTGCCACGCCCCTGCATCTGCTGGAGGGCGCGTCGGAACTGCGATTCGTGCCGGCAATCGCGCTCACCCTGGCGGCCCTGCTCTTCGCCGTCATCGCCGTGGGAGGCCTAAGCCGATTGGCCTATGGAGCCGCGCTGGCCGCGCCGCTCGGCGAGCGCCTCGCTGGAATGGCGCGGCCGCTTTTCGCCCATCCGACCGGATGGCGCGGAGTTGCGCTTGGGCTGCTGCTCGGGTTCCTGCCCTGTGGGCTGCTCTACGCGGCGATCGGCGCGGCGATCGCGCCGGCCGATCCGGTGGCGGCGGCGATGGGCATGGCGCTGTTCACGCTCGGCACGTTCCCCATGCTGTGGCTGATGGCCTATCTGGGCGGCACGGCGCAGCGGCGCTGGACGAGCCTGGCGCGGACCGCGATGCCGTTCGTCGCGGCCTTCAACGCCATCGTGCTGGGATGGATGGCGTTCAGCTGGATCGCGACTTGATCCAGATCAAGCGAATCGGATCTCGAGCCCGTCGATCGGGATGCCGGCCAGACGCGTGCGCCAGGTTTCGCCGGCGGCGACGGGAAAGGCGCGCGTCAGCGTGCCGGTGGTGACGATCTCTCCGGCGGCGAGCGGCGGATTGGCGTCGTCCGTCGCCAGCAATTCCACCAAATGGCGCAGCGCCGAGAGCGGGCCGCCGAGGACGTTCGCCGCGCTGCCGCGATCCATTTCCACGCCATCGCGCTCGAGCACGATCTCGAAGTGCGACAGCCAGGTCAGCCACTCGGATTGCGGATGATCGCGCACCGCCTGCCGCGGCCCGATCCGATAGGCGCCATGCAGGCCGTAGGCGGCGACCGTGTCGGCGGCGGCAAATCGCCAGCCGGGATAGACCGATTGCACGATCTCGAACCCATGGGCGACCCAGTCGATGCAGGAAAGCAGGGCCGCTTCGTCCATGCCGGTTTCCGGCGCGCGGCCGAGGCCGAAGGCGATCTCCGGCTCGAGGCGCGGCTCGAGCAGGGGGGCGAGAACGATGGGCTCGGCGGAGTCCAGCGGGCGCAAGGTGGTGTCGTACATGTCGCCCCAGATCGGCGCATAGACCCCGTATTCCGCCCAGATGGTGCGGTTGGTGAAGCCGATCTTGCGGCCGATCGGCCTTTCACCCCTGTCCCGGCGCAGCCGGCGGAGCGCCGCCGTCACCCGGTAGGCGAGCGCCAGGTCCAGGCCGGTCGGGCGGCTTGAAAGCGGCGCCAGCTGCCGGCGCTCGGCGCTCGCGGCCAGGATTGCCCGCGCCAAAGTCTCGGCCGCGTGATCGGCTTCGTTTGCCGCGTTCATCCGAGTATTTCAGTCGGGTAATGGCCTCGACTGCCCATTCGACTTTTACCCTTCAACGATATGCCCGAAGACACGTCAACCATCTATCCGCGCCATGCATTGAACCCGGTGATGACGAAAGGACGCATTCGCACCATCGAACACGAACGGACAGAAGTGAGCCAGGCCCGACGATGACGAGCGCGGGAGTCGCGAAGGTGCGCGTCAGCCGCCCAGGAAATCCTCGATATACGCCTTGATGATCGAATCGAGGTGCGTGTCCTTCGGCAAACCCAGCTTCAGCGCGCGTTCGTACTGCGTGCCGGTGGGCCAGGAGGCGACGATGCGCTCGATGACCGGGTCCTTCTCCACCGTGATCTCGCCCAGGTGCCGGTTGCCGGCGACGCGCTTCAGGCCCGCCACCATGTCGCCCACCGTCACGTCGAGCGAGGGCAGGCTGACGGCGCGGTCCTCGCCGAGCGCGCCGCCGTCGACCTCGTGCAGGCGTATGAAGCCCTCGACGATGGTGCGGTAGCCGGCCAAGGGCATGACCGCGTCGTAGCCGACCGGAAGCACGCACGGAACGCCGTTCAGCGGCTCGCGGAACACGCCGCTGGCGAAGCTGGAGGCCGCCTTGTTCGGCTTGCCCGGGCGGATGATGACGGTCGGCAGCCGCGCCGACCGGCCGTCGAGGAAGCCCTTGCGCGAGTAGTCGTTGACCAGCAATTCGCCGATCGCCTTGGTCATGCCATAGGTGGTCTGCGGCACCTGCTTGGTGTTGTCGCCGACCTGTTTCGGCATTCCCTTGCCGCCAAACACCGCGATGGAGCTGGCGAAGACCACGCGCGGCCTGCTGCCGAGCGCGCGGGCCGATTCGAGCACGTGGAGATGGCCATCGAGATTAACCCGCATGGCGAGGTCGAAATCCAGTTCGCCGCCGCCGCTCACCACCGAGGCGAGGTGAAAGACCGAAAGGTCCGGGCGGTCGAACAGCTTCTTGACCGTGGCGCGATCGGAGATTTCGCCGGCGATGAACTCCGTGCGCGCATCGAGTCCGGCGAAGGGCTTGTCCGGCACCACCATGTCGAAGCAGGTGATGGCATCGATCTTCTCCGGCTTGCCGGAGGGCCCGGTCAGCTGACCCAGCTGCGTCAGGCGCCGTGCCAGCTGCCCGCCGATGAAGCCGGCGCCCCCGGTTATGACGACCTTCATGCCCGATTCCTCCTGCTTTACCCGTCGCGGAGCAGAGTACGCGGGCGGGGGAACAGTGCAACCTTTTCCGGGACTTGTGGGCCTATTTCAGGCGCTCGATCAGGGCCATGGCGGCGGCGGGGTTGCGTTCCTTGAAGCCGCTGATGACATAGAGGAAGACCTCGCGCGCGGCCTTCTTCGGTTTCTGCGGGCTGACGGTGTTGAGGTCGGCCGGCGCGCCGCCTTCCCCCCAGGCCTGGACCCGCTTCACCCAGGCATCCAGTGCCTTCGGCGCGTAGCCCAGCTTCTGCTTGTCCGTCGTGCCCATGATGCGGGCATAGACGAAGGGCGCGGTCACGTCGGCGATCTGCGGATAGTCGGCGTCGCCGGCGACGATCACGGCGACGCCATGATCCCGCGCTAGCGCGACGAAATCGGGCGACTGGAAGGTCTCATGGCGCACTTCCAGCGCGTGGCGGATCGCGCGGCCCTCGACCGATTTCGGCAGCAGCTTCAGGAAACCTTCGACATCCTTGGGGTCGAACTTCTTGGTCGGCGCCAGCTGCCAGTTGATCGGGCCGAGCTTGTCCTTCAGCTCCAGCACACCGCTCTTGAAGAAGCGCTCGATGGACTCTCCGGCTTCGGCGAGGACCCGGCGGTTGGTGGCGAAGCGCGGACCCTTCAGCGCGAAGATGAAATCATCCGGCGTCTCGTCATGCCATTTGGCGAAGCTCTCCGGCTTCTGCGAGCCGTAGAAGGTGCCGTTGATCTCGATCGAGGTCAGCTTGCGGCTGGCATATTCCAGCTCGCGCTTCTGCGTCAGGTCCTTGGGATAGAAGACCCCGCGCCACGGCTCGTAGGTCCAGCCGCCGATGCCGACGCGGATGCGGGGTTTGGTGCTCGGCATGCTCGCTCCCCATTCATGCTGCTCATCGCGGCAGAGAATAGCTTCCTTCGGCTGGCTGCCCACCTGGATTGTTATGGGGGCTGCCATTGGTTGAGGTCCGGATGCGGCCCGATGCGAAGCGCTGGCGCACAGGGCTGCGGGCGTCATCCAGGCGGGCAGAGAATGATGCCCGCCGGGCTGGACAAGCGAGCAGCTGGAAATATCAATGGCTTAGAAGGCGCCAAGCCTGAGGAACAACGCCCGGTGGATGCGAGGGGCTTGCGCCCTTTAAGCGTACCAATGGGGCAGGTGCCCAGGGGGATTCGCCACGCTCCCACTCAGCTATAAATCATACTAAACTGACATCAGTCCCGTATGGCGCGGGCCCATTTTCGCCGATCTATGTAGTGGCACAAAGGTGTCACCAGCTTCGCGGAGTGGAGGGTTTCCCCCATGACTGTTCTTGGGAAACTGCTTCAACCAGTCTGGGAGATTTCGTCAGAACCGATCATGGTGACAAGCAATGAACCGGATCCGGATAGCCGACGAATTCTCTACATCAATGAGGCATTCACACGCGTGAACGGCTACACCAAGGCGGAAGTGATCGGTCTGTCGCCGAATATACTGCATGGGCCGGACACGGATCTGAGCATTGTCCGGACGAACGAGGAGCAACTTCGGACCGGTCGATCCCAGGAATATGACCTGCTGCATCGCCGGAAGGATGGGACGGCCTACGAATGTACGGTGACGAGAGCACCGCTTGTCGATGTGGATGGCAAGTCCGAGTACCTAATTGCCATGTTCCGGGTGATTCCGCGGCCCATCTCGGATGAGGTCGCACAGGAGATCCGGGAAACCGGCGCGGTCCCCCTGACCTTGCCAATGCCATTACTTCCACTCGCGACCACCGATTACCCGCAGCATCTGACGTCTCATCCGGAGCTGGACGCCTTGGAGGCCCTGTGGGTCCAATTGCGCGGCCAGCGCGCGCTTCCCAGCCGCAGAGATTTCGATTTGGGCATTATGAAGCGATGGGCACCCCACCTCTCGGTCGCGGTGGTAACATCCAGTGCGCGCTTCCAGTTTCGCTTGTTTGGGACCGAACTGGTCAACGTCTATGGCCGGGATCTGACCGGACGGTTCCTGGATGAGCTGACGCCGCATGATCTCTGGTCCGTCGTTATCCTGCACTATCGTGAAGTGGTGAAGACAAGGAAGCCGCTCTTTTGCCCGCTCAGCGTGACGAATGGCCGATGGTATACCGAGGTCAGCCGTCTCTTGTTGCCTCTTTCCGGCAATGGCGAGGTCAACTTCATCATGGGCGCGGACTACCGGCGTGAACACCTCTAGCTGCGACGATTGCGCACGGTTGGACGGTCCGTTTCAAGGCGACCTTGAGCGGCCGCCCGCCGAATTTGTCAGGGCGCGGGGCGCCCGTTTACTCGTCGGCCCCAAGCAACGTCCAGTTAGGCCCAGCAGGGGCGCATCGGCCTCGATGTAGATCGACTGTCGAATCAATGGCCTGGCCAAGCACCAAGTCACATTCCTTGGCCAGTCTTGCCGGAAGCATCTGCACGCGGCTGGACAACCGAGCTCTTGGCCGGCCTTGAAACGCATCGGTGCGCCCGGCGCCTCGATCTTCGCGCGCCCTCCACCTCTAGTTCAATCGAACTAGATTTGGCGTGTCCACTTCAGCCCAACTTGAATTGTGGATAAGCTGGACCACTACCGCGCCTCATTTCCCCAGTGCCCGTCCGCGGAGGCAAGCGCCCTAATCGGACAATCTTCCTTTGCTGAAGGGTTCGCTGCAGATGTCCGCTGCGCATTGGATCGGAAGAGGTGAGTCCTCGAAAGACTGGGGCTCGTACTTGTCCCTGCGTGCAGCGTTTCGTTGGCCGCAGGGCTCGTCACGTATCCCGCCTATGGGCAAGCTGCTGGCAACGAGCATTGCGTATTACCTGCTCGCCTCCCTGGGTGTCGCACTCGGCATTCCACCAGACGGCATCTCAATATTCTGGCCGCCGAACGCAATTATTCTCAGCACGTTCCTGGTTGCACGCAAAAGCCAATGGTGGGCGTTCGGCCTCGGATTTCTCTGTGCAGAAGTTGCGAGCGACGTTCCAACCTTCGCGGTCGCCGAGGCCGTCGGCTACGGCCTCGTCAACTGCTTCGAGGGCGCCCTGTCCGCCTTCATCCTTCGCCGGTTTGTGAAAGACGATTTCGGCCTCTCCACGTCGCGAGAACTCTTCTATTTCATCCTCACCGCAATTGTGGTGGTTCCGGGCGTTGCCGCGCTGGGCGGGGCAGCGATCTATGTTCTCGGCGGATCGAACGAAAACTACCTGCTGTTGTGGCGTACCTGGTGGTTCGGCGACGCCGTGGGGCTGGCCGCATTTGCGCCCATTCTCCTGGTCCTCTGGCGGAGGCATGAAATCGGGTCAAGTTCCCGAAAGCTCGGCTATTGGCTTGAACTCGCATTGGCCCTCGCGGCCCTTGTCGCGGCGGCTGTAATGGCATTCAAGGTCGATTGGCTCATGACGACCGAGTACTACCGGCTCTTCTATGTCTACCCGGTGCTGGCCTGGATCGCGTTGAGAGGCAAAGTCGTCGGTGCCGCAGCGGCGAGCGCGGTCACTGCTTGCATCGTCTCATGGATGGCCGTCACCGGCGAGATACCTCTCAGCGTGTCGGGCAGGTTCCAGGATGTCCTGTTCCTGCAACAGTTTCTCGTCGTCACGAACTTGTCCACCTTGACCCTTGCCGTCCTTGTCCAGCAGATGGCCGCTCTGAACCTGGCACTGGGGGTTCAGATCGAACAGGCGCGATCAAGAAACGAAATCATGGCGGCAAAGGAACAAGCCGAGCGAGCGAACCAGGCCAAGACGACGTTCCTCGCGCATATGAGTCATGAACTCCGCACTCCCTTGAATGCGATTCTAGGGTTCTCTGGCGCAATCCGGAGCGGGACATTTGGCCCGGTGACCAATGCTCGCCATGCGGAGTACATTGCCGATATCGAGGAATCCGCCCAGCACCTGCTGTCGCTCATCAACGACGTGATCGACATCGCAAGGATCGAGGGTGGCAAGCTCGAACTTTCCGAGAATGTCGTTGAGCCGAATGCGGCGATCGAGCAGGTCTTGCGATTACTGAAGTTGTCAGCGTCAAAGAAGCGGATCAGGTTCAACAATCTTGGCCAGTCGCAGCTTCCGAGGCTGCTGTGCGATGAAATTCGCTTGCGGCAGGTGCTGATCAACGTGGTCGGCAATGCGGTGAAGTTTTCGTCTGAGGGCAGCGACATCGACGTCTCTGCACTATACGACGACGGCAGCCTGAAGTTCGTGGTACGTGATCGTGGCGCCGGCATCCCCGCCGACAGCATCAAACGCGCATTCGATCGTTTTCAGCAATTCTCAGCAGATCCCCACGTCCGCGCACAAGGCTCGGGCCTGGGGCTGTATGTTTCGCGGATGCTGATGGAAGCTCACAACGGGCAGATCTCCATCGAGAGCGAACTGGGCCAGGGCACGACTGTCACTCTCGCCTTTCCCAAGGAGCGCGTGGTACCCTCCTAGCGCATGATGCTCACTGCGACATCGGCCCGGTTTATGACGAGCGCCACGGGTCATGCTGCGGATCGGGGCGCTCGCCGGCGCATCACGCCTTTATTCTTTCGATCACCACCGGCACCGGCCGGCAGACCGTGTTGCAGACGGGGGAGTGCCGCTGCGCGTAGCTCAGCAGATCGTCGAGCTCCTGGTCCGTGCAGTCGGCCTTGACGTGCATCTGGATATTGATCTGCTCGTAGCCGGCCGGGACGCTGTCATCGAGCCCGAGCAGCCCCTGAAGGTCGATGTTTCCCTTGAGTTCGGTGGACAGCTCGCGGATCGCGATGCCGCGCGCCATGGCGTGAAGCACGAAGGTCGTCGTCACGCAGCCGGCAAGGGCGTGAAGCAGGAACTCGACGGGGTTGGCGCCCTCATTGTCGCCGAGCAGCACCGGCGGCTCGCCGTTGGTGAACTCGAAGGACGCCGTCCGGGAGGTATCCTCCTGTCCGGCGCCGTAGAAGTCGCGGATCGTGGAGCGGTTCTCGCCGCCGTTGACCCATTTGTTGCGGGCGCGGAATTGGAACCGGGCGAGGCTCTTGTCGGCCTTCAGGGCGGCGATCGTATCGACAGCGGCCTGGACATCGAGGCCGTTGATGTGGGTGGGCTTTGCAGCGACGGCGGGACTTGCGGTCATGGCTATTCTCCAATCCTTGAAATTTGCGTTTGCACGTGCCGGCCGCGCTCCTCGGAGCTTTGCGGCGGCGGGGCGGAAATTAGGGCTCGACAAGGCGGGGGATAAGAACGAGTTTTGCCAGAAACGGTCCGTTCGTGCCAAATTTGGATGCCATGACAGATTCGGTTCCCCCCGCCATCGATGCCTTTATCCTGGCTTTGCCAGAGACGGCCGGATCGGCCCTCTACGGCATGGTCGATGTGCTTGCTTCGACCGGCACGCTTTGGCGGGAACTTACCGGCGAAAGTCGGGGTCATCGGCTGATCCGGCCGCGGATCGTATCGCCGTCCCTCAAACCCTTCCGCTGCGGCCACGGCATTCCGATAAGCCCCGACATCGACATCGCGAAGGTTGCGCGACCGGGAGTCGTCATTCTGCCGGAACTATGGCTTGCGCCGACCGACGACCTGAATGCGCGCTATCAGGATGTGAAGGAGTGGATTCGCGACTGTTACCGGGACGGCGCCACCATCTACACGGCCTGCTCGGGATCGGTCCTTCTAGCGGCGACGGGACTGCTCGATGGCCGCGACGCGACCTCTCACTGGGGTTACCAGGATCTCTTCCGCCGGAGCTTTCCGGCGATACGCTTCAATCCAAAGCCCAATCTCGTCATTGCAGATCCGGCCGGACGGATCGTGACGGCGGGCGGAACAACGTCGTGGCACGACTTGGCGCTGCACATCATTTCCCGCCATTGCAGCCCGGGCGAGGCGCTGCGGATTGCCAAGGTCTATCTGCTGAAGTGGCACGATGCAGGACAGCTTCCCTTTGCCAGTCTCGTCCGCCGGCAGCCGCACGCGGACGCCATGGTTCGCCGGGCGGAAGAATGGCTTGCCAAGAATTTCCGAGAGGCGAATGCGGTGGCGGCCGTTGTCGATGCCTGCGGCATACCGGAACGGAGCCTGAAACGGCGGTTCAAAGCGGCCACGGGAACGACTTTGATCGAGCATGTGCAAAATCTGCGCATAGAGAAGGCAAAGCAGCTACTGGAAACCGGCGGCCAGTCAGCCGACGAGATTGCCGTCATTGTCGGCTATGACAATCCCGCCTTCTTCCGGCGACTGTTCAAACGCTCAACCGGCCTGACGCCGGGCGCTTACCGGAGAATGTTCAGGCCGCTCTCCGGCGCCACGGGCGCGGAGACGTTCGCTGTCGCTGATTGAACGCCAGGCGGGATTCGTCCAATCGAATTGGAAGTGACGCACCGGAAAAGGATGAAACTGGGCACTGGTATGTCATTGCTTGCGCTGTAGATTTTTGAGACAAGCCCATACTACCCTTTCGATCTGGGCGGGTTGAATAAGGCTGCAAGCCCAGTAAGGCATTCAAGAAAGCTGGTCGATTCCCTCAAACGCTGCATAGACCGAGGTTCGCAGCCAACGGTCCATGCTGCGGGCGAGGCCGGGGTCGCCGCTAAGGAAAAGGCCGCCCCTTTCCTTCTCTCGCTCGATGCTTGAGCGGCCCTCGATGATGGCCCCTAGAGCGTGATGGGTTTGCTTTGAATCGAATGGGGATTCCCGAATCGGGGGATTTTTGATTCAACCTGCTGGCTGGGAGGAGGCCAGCACGGATGGCAAGGCCCTATTCGAATGATCTTCGCGAACGCGTGGTGGCATCGGTTGAGA
>JAEUKU010000280.1 GCA_016794075.1 Rhodospirillaceae bacterium | reverse complement strand
TGTTCCGGCGGATGATTGGGGAAGCGCACGGTCACCGTGGTGCCATCGCCCGGCTGGCTCCTGATTTCCAGCGTGCCGCCATGCAGCTCGACGATGCCCTTGACGATCGGCAGGCCGAGGCCGGTGCCCTCGTATTTGCGGTTGAACTGGCTGTCGATCTGGCCGAACGGCGCCAGGGCGACATGCATCTCCTTCTCGTCGATGCCGATGCCGGTGTCGCTCACGGTGAACTCGACGCCGTCCTGCCAGGGCTGGCAGCCGAGCGTCACCGTGCCGCTCTCCGGCGTGAACTTGACCGCGTTGGACAGCAGGTTGATCAGCACCTGCTTCACCGCGCGCTTGTCGGCGTTGAGCAGGATCGGCGTCTCCGGCAGGTCCATGACCATGCTCAGGCCATGCTCGACGGTGCGCGGGCGGATCAGGCGCGCGACCGAATGGGCGATCTCGTTGCAATCGACCTCTTCCATGCGCAGCTGGAAGCGGCCGGCCTCGATCTTGGAAAGATCCAGGATGTCGTTGATCAGGCTCAGCAGGTGCTCGCCGCTGTTGCGGATGTCGCGCACGTAGCTGACGTAGCGCTCGTTGCCGAGCGGGCCGAACAGCTCGCGCTCGACCACCTCGGAGAAGCCGATGATGGCGTTCAGCGGCGTGCGCAGCTCGTGGCTGACATTGGCGAGGAACTCGGATTTCGAGCGGTTGGCGATGACCGCCTGCTCCCAGGCCTTGACCAGTTCGTCCTCATGCTGCTTCTGCGCGGTGAGGTCGCTGCAGATCGCCATATAGCCGTCTTCGCCGACGGGAATACGGCGCACCGAAAGCTGGCGGCCGTCGGCACGGCGATAGAGCCAGCGCCCGGAGGGCTCGAAGGTGCGGGGGTCGGCGGTCGGGTTGCCCTGGTCGTCGCGCACCATGAGCTGCACGCGGCCGTCCTTCATCATCTCGTCCAGCATCTCCGTCATGCCGACGCCCGAGCGCAGGAATTCCTCCGGGAACTGCCACATCTCCAGATAGGCGCGGTTCCAGTGCTTCAGCTTGCGCTCGTGGTCAAAGACGGCGATGCCGTCCTCGATCGCCTGGATGGTGGCGGCGAGCATCTGCGCCGATTGGCGCAGCGCGTCGTTGCGCGCCTCGATCACCTTGAATTGCTCGTGGGTGACGCGGCGGATGTCGAGAATCTGGTAGAGCACGACCAGGCCGATGGCGCCGAGCACCAGGAAGCCGAGGATCGCCCAGGGCGCCAAGGTGGCGATCAGGGCGCGGCCCGGCGCCGCCGGCGCCCAGGTGAGCGTGCCGAGCTGCGCGCCATCCGGCCCCGGCAGCGCCACGTTCGCAGCGAGCGCGCCGTCCGCGCCTGATTCCGTGGCGGTCGGCGCAGCCGGTTCGCCGCTGGCCGACAGATTCGCGGTCAGCGGCACAGCCGCAGCCGCGGCGGGCGCGCCGATGCGCAGATCGGCGATGCCGTAGATGTCGCCGATCAAGTCCAGGTATTCCGGGGTCAGTGTGCGGACCATGATCAGCACCGACTGCCCGGCGCGAAGCTGGGCCAGCTCGGGCTTCTCGTAGGGCGTCACCGCGACGGCGCCGGCCAAGGCGACGACGCCGTCATGCGCGAGATAGCCCGATTTGGATTGCGGGCCCTGGTCCGGGTCGGCGCCGGCGAGCTCGCCGCGCGCGAGATCGGCCAGCCGCGCCGCCTGGGCCGCAAGCGGTGCCGCGGCGGCGGGATCCAGCACTTCGCCCTGCCAGCGCGCGAACAGCAGGCGGCCATCGGGACCGACGATCAGGACACCGTCCACCTCCTTCTCGCTGCCGAGCACCGTGCTCTGCGAGAAGGTGGACTCCGCCCAGGCGGGCGCGAAGGAAACGTGGAGGTTCTCATAGGCTTCATCCCACCAGGCGTAGTCGAGCGCGGTGGTGGAGACGTTGGCTTGCAGGCTCTGCAGCACCAGCCGGGTGCGCGAGGCGGCGTCGGCGGCGTATTGCCGGTCGACTTCGCGGGCGCTGACCAGCAGCATGATGGTGATCGCCGCCGCCATCGCCAGGATCAGGCCGACGATCGGGAAGACCGTCGTGCTCGCCGGGCGCGTGCCGCGGGCAGACGGTTCGGCGATGAGTTGTTGTGAATCGCTGGTCAAAGGCGCTTCCGATCACCCGTCGGTGCTTCCGCCCCGGCACCCCCGTGCGGAACGTCGCAAATCTGCCGCAAATACTTGTTCGACAATGGTTAATGAGTCGCCAACGGTGTCAAGCGTTGCACCCGGGACACGGTGCGGTGCGGAAGTCGCGGCGGCGTCCGAGAGCGCTATCTAACTATATGATATTAAATATATAAATCGTTTCATCCTGACCATCCGATCAAGCTTGACATCTCGCACCCGCAATATCATATTTTGCAGCGCGGCAACCGGATCTCTCCCCTGACATTCCGTTGCCGCATCGCCCTTATGGGCGTTTCCTCCCAGAACTTGGGCCGTGCTCAGGCACGGCCCTTTTTTTCGCCCGCGCGCCGCTTCAGGCCGGCAGCGACCCGGCGCCCGCTCCCAGCGCGCGCTGCATCAGCACGCTGTCGACCCAGCGGCCGTGCTTGAACCCGACCGCCTCGAACACCCCGACCGGGCGGAAACCGCAGGCGCGATGCAGCGCGATGGAGGGGTGGTTGGCGGAATCGCCGATCACCGCGATCATCTGCCGCTTGCCCTTCTCAGTGCAGTCCTGGATCAGGCGCAGCAGCAAAGCGCGGCCGATGCCGCGGCCGGTGGCGCCGGGGGCGATGTAGACGGAGTCCTCGACGCTGTAGCGATAGGCGCTGCGCGGCCGGTAGGGCCCGGCATAGGCGTAGCCGAGCAGCGCGGCATCCGGCGCCGCGCCGTCGACGGCGCAGAGATAGGGCAGCCCCGCCGCGACGATGGCGCGCCAGCGCCCGCCCAGTTCCGCAACGTCGGGCGCAATCTCCTCGAAGGACGCCAGACCGGTCAGCACGTGGTGCGCATAGATCCGCTGGATCGCCGGCAGATCCGCCTCGGTCGCGGGGCGCAGCGTCGCCGGCGAGGTCATGCGGGGCCCTTACGCCGCCTTCGCCAGCTGCCGCGCGGCGGCGCTGAGGCGCTCGATCAGCGCCGCCATCGCCTCCTGCACGGCGGCGAAGCCGGCGCTGGGCAGCAAGGCCGCCTCATCCATGTAGAGGGCTCGGTTGATCTCCAGCTGCAGCACGTGCACGCCCTGGGCCGGCTTGCCATAGGCCTGGGCCACATAGCCGCCGGAATAGGGATTGTTGCGGCGGACCTTGGCGCCGCGTTCGGCGAGGCAGCTTTCCGCCGCCGCGGTCATGCGCTCGGCGCAGGAGGCGCCGAAGCAGTCGCCGAGGACATAATCGACGTCGATGCGCTGGCGGCTGTGCAGGCTGTCCATCCACGCGCCCGCCGAGGGCATGGAATGGCAATCGAGCAGCACGCAGAGGCCGAACTGGCGCTTGGCCTCGGCGACCAGCTCGCCGAGCGCCTGGTGATAGGGCCGGTAGAACAGGCCGAGGCGCTGCTCGGCCTCGGCCACGTCGAGCTTGCGGCCGTAGATCTCCTGCTCGTTGGCGGCGAGGCGCGGGATGACGCCGAGCCCGGCCAGCACGCGCGGCGATACTGCGTTGACCGGCGCGGAGAGCCGCGCTGCGAACATCCCCTGGTCCAGCTCGGCCGGCTCGCGGTTGGGATCGACATAGACCCGGGGAAATTGCGCGGCGATGAGCGGCACGCCCAGGTCCGGCGCGGCGGCGACCAGGTGATCGACGAAGCAATCCTCCGATTGGCGCAGGACCGCTTCGGGCAGGCTGGACTGGGCGATGAATTCGCGCGGATAGAAGCGCCCGCTATGCGGCGATGCCAGCACCAGCGGGCTGGCCGCCCGCGACGGCCGCGACACCACGAAGGGACGCCGCGCGATCTCCGCGGCATCGGCGCGGGTGACCGAGAAATCCATGCTGGATGGGGGTGAAGCCGGGCCCGGTGTCAGATTCATGGTGTGGCAGATTTACTCGAAACGATGCGGCCTGTCACGGCGCGACGCCGGACGGCGCACAAGCCCTTGCGGGCGACTCGAAAGCCGGCGCTACGCTCCGCCCGGTTCACGGCGGCGGCTTTTTGGCGACGGAGGAACCGGACCGCGACATGGCACGCATCCTGTTGGCCGAAGACGATCTGGAAATGCGCCGCTTCCTCGCGCAGGCGCTGCGCCGCGCCGGCCACGACGTCAGCGCGGCCGAAGACGGCGAGACCGCCGCCAGCGCGCTCGAGCAGCAGAGTTTCGACCTGCTGCTGGCCGATGTGGTAATGCCGGGCCTGGACGGGGTGGAACTGGCCAAGCGCGCGGCGCGGGTGGCGCCGGGGCTCAAGATCGTGTTCATCACCGGCTTCGCCGCCGTCGCCCTCAACCGGGACACCGGCCCCGACGGCCGGCGCAATCCGGGCCTGTCCAAGCCGTTCCACCTGAACCGCCTCGTCACCGAGGTCCGCCAGCTGCTCTGCGCCTGAAGACCGGGCCGGCGCGGCCGGGAACCCTGGGGCGAAATCCTGGGACGAGATCCTGGGACGAAATGCCCCGCAACCGCCCCTTCCCCAGCTTGCAATCCGGGAGCCGGGATGCTATTTGCCCAGCCGTCCTGCCGGCCGGGCCTCTGCTGCCCGGCGGCCCCGCATACCCAGGTTCGGGCGGTTAGCTCAGCGGGAGAGCACTACGTTGACATCGTAGGGGTCACTGGTTCAATCCCAGTACCGCCCACCATAATTTTCTGTTGTAAAACAATACGATAGAAGCAGGTAGCTGTGTCATAGATTCGCGAGATCCGCGGAGATAAGGCATTGATTTGCCTCGATAGTGCAGATTTCTATGACACAGTTTTCCGACCACTTTTGGCGACACCTGACGAGCTGAATCACGCGTGCATTCGGTGGAGGCTCGGAGCAATCGTAGGTTCAAATCGGCGAGGCGCAGCCGGCGTTGCTTGCACCTGGATTGGGCCACGATCGAAGTACCGATTCTACCACTCAAAATTCAACTCTGACCCACTGCTGTCCCATAGGGTCTGAAGTAAAGGCGGCTTGATTCGCTCGTGAGATGGTACAATGGAATTGCGACAAACCATTGAATCCCAACGAGGAACCAAGCCTTGTCACATCATAGCACAGTGTTCGGTCAGTTCTTGAAGCTGATTCCGAGACATGATTTCGATGCGCTCGCGACGACCCATCATCGGGGCGCGCCGCTGCGCCGGATGACGCGCTTCTCACAGTTTGTGGCCATGGCCACGGCACATCTTGCGGGCCGTCATTCCTTGCGCGATGTCGTCGCCAATCTGGCGGCGCAGGGACCGCGCCTCTATCATCTTGGCGCCCGGCCGGTGGCCCGTTCGTCACTGGCGCGGACCAATGAAGAGCAGCCCTGGACGCTTTATGAGGCGCTGTTCGGGCGGCTCTATGCGCGTTGCCAGCGCGTGGCGCCGCGCCACGGCTTTCGCTTCAAGAACAAGCTCTATTCGTTCGACAGTTCGCTGATCGACCTCTCGCTCGCGGTGTTTCCCTGGGCGCATTACGCGCTCGGCAAGGCGGCGATGAAGCTGCATCTCGGGCTCGATCACGATGGCATGCTGCCGGCCTTCGCCGTGGTCACCGAGAGCCGCGTCTCCGATGTTGCCGGCGCGCGCCGCTTGGCCTTCCCCAAGAGATCGATCGTGGTTTTCGACAAAGGCTACAGCGACTACGCTTGGCTCAAGTCACTCGACGACGGCGGCGTCTTCTACGTCACGCGAGCCCGCGCCAACATCGACGCCGTGACGCTCGATCAGAACGCCGTGCCGGTCACAGGCAACGTCCGTTTCGACCGCCGCGTCGCGCTCGCCGGCAAACGGCCACGCGAGATGGGCATGAAGCCACTGCGTATGGTCGGTTACACCTGCCCCGACACCGGGCGCAGCTACGTCTTCCTAACCAACATTGAGCATCTCGCCGCGCAGACCATCGCCGATCTCTACAAGGCGCGCTGGCAGGTCGAACTGTTCTTCAAGTGGATCAAGCAGAACCTCAAGCTCAAAGGCTTCCTCGGCACCTCCAAGAACGCCGTCCTCACCCAGATCTGGGCGGCGCTCTGTGTCAGCCTGCTACTCGCCTACCTGAAGTTCAGCTCGCGCATCGATCTGTCGATGCAACAGATCGCCCGATTACTACAACTCAACTTGTTCCTGCGGCGTGATCTTATGGCGCTACTGAGAAACCAGCCGCCGATGCCGCCATCCCCGCCAGGGCAATGGGCCCTAGCCCTTTGATCAGACTCAGCAATCCGCTGTGGGACAGCAGTGGGTCAGACTCCACTTCCTTCTCACTCACGCCGCCTTCACCGTGAACCGCCCGGCCCGTCGGCGCGGCGCTGGAGTCACGCGCACTTCCACGTCGCATCCCAGCGCGCCCAGCAGCGCGAGCAGGCGGTCGCTGGAGAAGCGTTCGAACTTGCCGTGCTTCAGCTCGGAGACCTGCGGCTGGGTGATGCCGAGGCGGACGGCGATCTCCTTCTGCGTCGCCTTCAGCGCGCGGATGCGCTTGCAGACCTCGACGCCGAGCAAGGTCTGCGCGCGCAACTCGACGGCGTCCTCCAGGCCCAAGGCTGCGAAGATATCCTCCACCTCGACATAGTCCGCGCGCTTCTTCATCAGATCCTCTCCCGATCGATGCGCTGCGCGTCGCGCCAGCGCTTCTCGATCAGCTCTTCATGCAAGCGCGGCACCTGCCCGCCGCGGGGGCTCTTCTTCTGGAAGCAGTGCAGGACATAGACCGCATGCGCCAGCCTGACGGTGTAAATCGCCCGGTAGGTGTCGCCGCGCTGATCCTCGACGATCTCCAGCACGCCGGCGCCGCCGAACCCTTTGAGCGGCCTGGCGGACGGCGCCTTCTCGCCCAATTGCGCGATCATCAGCGCCCGCCCGATCCGCCGATAGACCTCGCGCGGAAAGCGGCGCAGTTCATCGTAGGACGAGCCGACAAAGCGCAGCGGTTTCATAGCTGAAGTTATACCAGTTTATGGATAACTGCAAGCTGAGGGTCGCGGCGCATCCACTCCCATCACCTCGCCCACTTGTTCCACCCGCGCCACTGGCCGGGGAATTGCCGCACCCAGGGTTCGGCGCGACGGAGGAATTCGGCGGCGGCGGCGAGGCTGCGTTCATCCGACGAGGGCGCGGGCGGCAGCGCGATAGGGGCTTCGATGATCACACGGAAGCCGATCGCCGGGTCGCGCAATGCGAAGAGCGGCAGCAGCGGCGCGCCGGTC
>JAEUKU010000247.1 GCA_016794075.1 Rhodospirillaceae bacterium | reverse complement strand
CCCCTCCCCCGCTACGGGGGAGGGTCAGGGAGGGGGCAGCCGCGTCTCCGGCGGAAGCAGCCTTCGCTCGCTGCCCCCGCCCCTACCCTCCCCCAATTTGGGGGAGGGGGTCTCGTCGCACGCTCTCTCGCCTGCAAGGCGAGCCAATGAGCGCTGGGGCCGCAATCGTGGCGGAACGCAAGCTTTCGGGGCGGTGGCTGACCGCCCTGCTGCTGGCGCCCAGCGCCATCTGGTTCCTGGTGCTGCTGATCCTGCCTCTCGTCGTCGTCATCGTGTACAGCGTCGGCGTGCGGGCGCCGGCCGGCGGCTACCAGGCGGCCTTCACCTTCGACAACTACCTGAACCTGCCGGCGCGCTGGGCGGCCTTCCGCAACACGCTGACCCTGGCACCGATGGGCACGCTGATCTGCCTCCTGGCCGGCTATCCGCTGGCCTATTTCCTCGCCGTCAAGGCGAGCGCGAAATGGCGCACCACGCTGCTGATCCTGGTCATCGTGCCGTTCTGGACCAGCTTCCTGATCCGCACCTATGCCTGGATCTTCATCCTCGGCGGCCGCGGCATCCCGGCGATCCTCGAATCGCTCGGCATAGAGGGTGTGCGGTTGATCAACACGCCCTTCGCGGTGATGTGCGGCATCGTCTATGCCTATCTGCCGCTGATGGTGTTCCCGATCTATGTCAGCCTGGAGAAGCTCGACAAGCGCCTGCTGGAAGCCTCCGAGGATCTCGGCGCCAGTCCCTGGGCCAGCTTCCGGCAGATCACCCTGCCGCTCTCGGCGCCAGGCATCATCACCGGCTGCATGCTGGTCTTCATCCTGCTGATGGGCGAATACCTGATCCCGCAGATGCTGGGCGGCGGCAAGGTGTTCTTCATCGGCAACGCGCTCGTCGATCTGTTCCTGCAGAGCCTGAACTGGCCGTTCGGCTCGGCCTGCGCCATGGCGCTGGTGGTGATCATGTTCATCACCGTGACCCTCTATCTGCGCGCGACATCCGCCACCGGCGGACGGCGCGACGCCTCGCTCATCTAGAGGCCGGGATGCTGCGCGGCTACGCCATCCTGCTCTATCTCTTCCTCTACGGCCCGATCGCGCTCATCGTGGTGTTCAGCTTCAATTCCGGCTTGAGCGCGGCCGACTTCCAGGGCTTTTCGCTGAAATGGTACGCCAAGGTGGCGACCAACGAGCTGATGCTGTCCGCCCTTAGGACCAGCGCCATCGTCGCCTTCAGCTCGGCGGCGCTCGCCACCATCATGGGCACCATGGCGGCCCTCGCCCTGCAGCGCGTCACCGGCGCGTTGCGCGCGGTGTTCGATGCGCTGATCTATGTCGCCATCATGGTGCCAGGCATCGTCATCGGCATCGCCACGCTGATCGCGCTGGTCACCACCTTCGACGCCGCCAACGCGCTGCTGGCGCAGATCTGGCCGGGCGAAGTGGCACCGAAGCTCAGTATGGGCTACGGCTCGATCATCGCCGCCCACACCCTGTTCTCCATGGCCCTGGTCGTGGTCATCGTGCGCGCCCGCATCGCCGGCATGGACCGCAGCCTGATCGAGGCGTCGATGGACCTCTACGCCGATCCCTGGGGCACCTTCCGCCAAGTGACGCTGCCGCAGCTGATGCCGGCGATCCTGGCGGGGTTCCTGCTGTGCTTCACCTTCAGCTTCGACGATTTCGTCATCGCCTTCTTCGTCGCCGGGCCGCTCAACACCCTGCCGATCTACGTCTTCTCCTCGATCCGCCGCGGCGTCACGCCGGAGATCAACGCCATCGGCACGGCTGTGATGATGTTCTCGCTCATCCTGCTGTTTGGGGCGCAGATCCTGCTGCGCCGCCGCCAAGCCCCCGCCCGCTGACGTCCCATCGCTTTCGGAGCATCGCATGATCCTGCAAGACCGGGTTGCCATCGTGACCGCCGCCGGCTCCGGTATCGGCCGCGGCGGGGCGGAGATCATGGGCCGCGCGGGCGCCATCGTCATCGCCACCGACCTGGTCGCCGCGCGCGCTGAGGAAACCGCCCAGCGCATCCGGCAGGCCGGCGGCCGCGCCGAAGGCCTGGCGCTCGACGTCACCGACGACGGCGCGATCGAGGCGCTGATCGGCGGAATCGCCAAGCGCCATGGCCGCCTCGACATCCTGCACAACCATGCCGGCATCCAGGTGGAGGGCAGCCTGGAGCAGGTGCCGGCCAAGGGTCTCGACGACAGCTACCGCATCAACGTGCGGGCGCATTTCGTCGCCGCCAAGGCGGCGCTGCCGCACATGAAACGCCAGGGCAAGGGCGTCATCATCAACACCTCGTCCAATTCCGGCGTGTTCTTCGACAAGGGGATGCTGGCCTACATCACCAGCAAGACGGCGGTGATCGCCATGACCAAGCAGATGGCGCTGGATTACGGCCCCTTCAACATCCGGGTCAACGCGCTCTGCCCGGGCTGGGTCGATACGCCCTTCAACGATCCCTATATCCGCCAGATGGGCGGGCGCGGCGCCATCGAGAGCTACGTCAAGGAGAGGATCCCGATGGGCCGCTGGGCCAGCGTTGAGGAGATCGCGGAATCGATCCTCTATCTCGCCTCCGACCGCTCCAGCTACATGACCGGCCACGCGCTGGTCATCGACGGCGGGGAGAGCATCGCCTAGAGGCGCCGCTACATGGCGTCGGCGTAGGGGCCCATCGAGGCGTTGAAGTCCTCGGTGCACCAGCGCTCGTTCACGAAACCGCCGCCGCCCGAGCAGTTGTTGTCGAGCCACTTGTCCTCGGACAGCGAGATTCCGTCGGTGGAGCAGCCGGCCACCAATACGATGCCGAGGGCCAGGGCCAGCGCGGTCAGCGTCTTCATCGTCATCTCCTGAACCAGTGTTGACGACGAACAAACGACCCACGCCCGGGAAGGTTCCCCTCCCCGGTTTCCGCGAGCAACGCCCGAGCGGAGCCGGAAGGCCGAGGCTAGCGTCCGGTATAGGGACCCATCGACGCGCCGAGCCCGTCGGCACACCACGCCCGGTTCACGAAGAAGGCGTTGCCGGAGCAGTTGTTGTCGACCCATTGGGCCTCCGACAGCGAGACGCCCTCCTGCGAGACGGTGCAGCCGGCGACCAGGATGGCGCCCAGCATCCATGCGACGATCGTGATCTGCTTCATCTTCGCTCTCCATCGATCGGTGGCACGATGCTAATATCAAGAACCGATCTGGCGCCGCTGTCGAGGCCCGCCGGAATGCCGCAGCAATCGATACAGTCAATCGCTGCGATCCAAACAATGCGTTGGATCGATTGACGGCCTGGCCGCAGAATTCCCCCTGTTGCACATCGGCTGAGGAGGAACCCATGCCCCAGGATCCCAAAACCCCGCAGACCAAGGCGCCCACGCTGACCACCGCCGCCGGCATCCCGGTCGGCGACAACCAGAACGCGCTCACCGCCGGGCCGCGCGGGCCGCTGCTGGTGCAGGATTGGCAGCTCTTCGAGAAGCACGCCCATTTCAACCGCGAGCGCATCCCCGAGCGCGTCGTGCATGCCAAGGGCTCCGCCGCCTACGGCACCTTCACGGTGACGCAGGACATCACCCGCTACTCCAAGGCCGCGATCTTCGCCAAGATCGGCAAGAAGACCGAGGCGCTGTTGCGCTTTTCCACCGTCGCCGGCGAGAAGGGTGCCGCCGATGCCGAGCGCGACGTGCGCGGCTTCGCGTTGAAGTTCTACACCGACGAAGGCAACTGGGACCTGGTCGGCAACAACACGCCAGTCTTCTTCGTGCGCGATCCCTACAAGTTCTCGGACTTCATCCACACCCAGAAGCGCGACCCGAAGACCAATATGCGCAGCGCGACGGCGATGTGGGATTTCTGGTCGCTGTCGCCGGAGAGCCTGCACCAGGTCACCATCCTGTTCTCCGACCGCGGCCTGCCGAAGAACTATCGACAGATGCACGGCTTCGGCTCGCACACCTACAGCCTGATCAATGCCAAGGGCGAGCGGGTCTGGGTGAAGTTCCACTTCAAGAGTATGCAGGGCATCGCCAACATCACCGACGCAGACTCCGCCAGGATCATCGGCGCCGACCGCGAGAGCCATCAGCGCGATTTGTTCGAGTCGATCGAGCGCGGCGAGTTCCCGCGCTGGCGGGTGATGATCCAGGTGATGACCGAGGCCGAGGCGGAGAAGACGCCGTACGATCCCTTCGACCTCACCAAGGTCTGGCCGCACGCGGATTTCCCGCTGATCGA
>JAEUKU010000244.1 GCA_016794075.1 Rhodospirillaceae bacterium | reverse complement strand
GCCGTTGGCGATCGGCGTGCCGTAGCGCTCGGCCTGCAGCAGCGTGGTGGCGAGGCCCTTGAAGGCGGGCAGGCCGGTGCGCTCGGCCAGGTTCTCGAAGGCCTGGCGGCGGTCGCTCAGGAAGGCGAGCTCGGCCGAGGTCAGGCCCATCTCCTCCGCCATTTCCGGCGAGGTCTCGCCCATCTGGTCGGTCACCTTGGCGAAGGCGGCCTCGATCGACATGCCGGATTCGACGCAGATGACGATGAGGTCGAGGGCGTCCGGGAAGGCGCGGGACAGCGCCTTCTGGCGCTTGGTGACGGCGTTGGAGAGCAGGATCTGCGGCATCAGATAGCCCAGCACGCCCATGCCGGCGACCGCGATCAGGCGCACGCCGATCGGCTTGTCGGGGAACACCAGCCAGGCATAGAGCAGGCTGCCGATGACCAGGCAGGTCGGCACCGCCACGCGCATGAACAGGTAGTTGGCGACGGCGGACGGGCCGCGGCGGCCGGCGCGCGCCAGCTTGACGCGCAGCTCCTTGGCGTCCAGCAGGTCGCGCATGGAGACGCCGCGCAGCGCCAGGGCCTTGATGCCCTTGCCCTGGGCGTCCTGCAGCTTGGCGCGCGACTGGAACGAGGTGGTCTGAGCCTGCGACAGCTGGCGGCGGCGCTCCTTCACCGAGCGCAGGCGGCTCTCGAAGCGCTCGCCGCGCATGAACGGCAGGGCGAGGGCGAGAATGGTGAGCGCCGTCGCCGCGAACACCACCAGGATGATGATGCTGTTGAGGTTGAAGCCGCCAGAGAAGCTGATGCCGAGCTGTTCCATGCGCCGTGCCTAGATCTCGAAGTTGATCATCTTGCGCATCACCAGGACGCCGATGGTCATGATCAGGAAACCCGCGAACACGCACCAGTTGCCGGCGCTGGTCTCGAACAGGATGGCGACGTACTGGGGCGCGATGAAGGTAAGGATGCCGCCCACCGCAAAGGGCAGGGAGCCGATGATGCCGGCTGACGACTTCGCTTCGCTCGACAGCGCGCGGATCTTGTCGCGCATGCGTTTGCGGTCGCGCAGGATGCCGGCGAGCTTGGCCAGCGTCTCGGCCAGGTTGCCGCCGGTGGTCTGCTGCGTCACCAGGACGATGGAGAAGAAGCGCGTCTCGTTGCTCGGCACCCGCGCGGTGAAGCGGTTCATGCTCTCTTCCAGCGTCAGGCCCATCTGCAGGCCCTCGGTGATGGCGCGGAACTCCAGCCCGATCGGGTCCGGCATTTCGCGGCCGACGATGCCGAGACACTCGGCAACGGTCATGCCGGTCCGCACGCCGCGGACGATCAGGTCGATCGCCTCGGCGAAATTGGCGGTGAACTTCTTGATCCGCCGCTTCACCAGGCCGTTGAGGACGAAGCGCGGCACGCCGAGACCGCCGATGACGAGGGCGAGGCCCGGCACGTAGAGCGGCAGGCCGAAGGGGAGGACGAGCAGCGCGGTCAGCAGGGCGCTGCCGACGCTGTAGAGCGCGAATTGCTTGGGGGTGATCTTCAGGCCGGCCTGGATCAGCTGCTCGCGCAGCTTGTAGCCGCGCTGCTTGGCCTTGATCTGCTCGGCCGCCTTGAGCTTGGCCTCGATGTCGCGCCGCCGCATGCCGGACTGGCTCTTGCCGCCCTTCTCGCCGCGGACATTGGCGGGACCGACCTGGCCGAGCCGGCGCTCCAAGCGTGCGCGGGGTCCGTACAGGCTGTTGAACAGCCCGATACCGACGATGGCGACGGCCAGGATCAGCACCAGGATGGCGCCGAGGATCATCGGATCGAGTGTCAGGAGGCGCTCAATCAAGCTCATCTCCCATGATGTCTGCGAGCTCGCGTTCCTTGCCGAAGTACTTCACCTGGTCCCAGAAGGCGGGACGCAGGCCGGTGAACTTGTGGCGGCCGACGATGCGGCCGGAGGAATCCTCGCCCTGGATCTCGTAGATGAACAGGTCCTGAAGCGTGACCACCTCGCCTTCCATGCCGATGATCTCGGTGACGTGCGTGATCTTGCGCGAGCCGTCGCGCAGGCGCGCCGCCTGGATGATCACGTTGATCGACCCGGCGATCTGCTCGCGCACCGTCTTGGCGGGCAGCGTGTAGCCGCCCATGGCGATCATGTTCTCGAGGCGCGAGATGCATTCGCGCGGGTTGTTCGCGTGGATGGTGCCCATCGAGCCGTCATGGCCGGTGTTCATGGCCTGCAGCAGGTCGAAGGCCTCGGGTCCACGGACCTCGCCGACGATGATGCGTTCGGGACGCATACGCAGGCAGTTGCGCACCAGGTCGCGCATGGTCACCTGGCCGACGCCTTCGAGGTTCGGCGGGCGGGTTTCCAGGCGCACCACGTGCGGCTGCTGCAGCTGGAGCTCGGCCGCGTCCTCGCAGGTGATGATGCGCTCGCCCTTGTCGATGAACTGGGTCAAGCAGTTGAGCAGCGTGGTCTTGCCCGAGCCGGTGCCGCCGGAGACCACGGTGTTGAGGCGGCAATGGCCGATGATCTGCAGCAGCTTGGCGCCGGCCGGCGACACCGAGCCGTAGTTCATCAGCTTGTCGAGGGTCAGCCGGTCGCGCTTGAATTTACGGATGGTGAGCGCGGCACCGTCGAGGGCGAGCGGCGGGGCGATAACGTTAACACGGGAGCCGTCCGACAGGCGGGCGTCGCAGATCGGGCTGGCTTCGTCGACGCGGCGGCCCACGGCGGAGACGATGCGCTGGCAGATGTTCATCAGCTGCTGCTGATCGCGGAACTTGACGTCGGTCAGTTCGATCTTGCCGTTGCACTCGATATAGACCTTGTCCGGCCCGTTCACCATGATATCGGCGATGTCGTCGCGCGCGATCAGCGGCTCCAGCGGGCCCAGGCCGAGGACGTCATTGCAGATATCGGTGATCAGCAGCTGCTGCTCTGCGGCGCTGATGGTCAGGTTGCGGAGGTTGATGATCTCCGCGACGACTTCGCCGATCGCCTCGCGCACCGACTTGTGGTCGAGCTTCGCCAGCTCGGCCAGGTCGACGGTCGAGATCAGGTCGTTGAAGACGTTCTGCTTGATCTCCTGCAGGCGGCCGTCAAGCTCGCCGGCGCGGCCAGCCTTCTTCGGCGGCGGGGCGGCCGCCGGCGCCACCTGTGCCGTTGCGGTCGTGACCGGTACGGAGGTGTCGGCGCTGGGCGTTGTGGGGGGCGACGAGCGGCGGCCGAACATGCGCGGTCAATCGTCCTCAGGCGGTCTTGGCTTGCGGCTTGCGGAACAGGCCGGGCAGGGAGAATTTCTTGTCCGGCTTGGCGCCCTTGGTCGAGCCGCGCGCGCCCAGCTTCATCGCCAGATCGGTGAACACGCCGACCGTCTTGTGCGACTTGAACCGCTCGCCGATCATCTTGCCGTCATTGGCCGCCTCGATGAAGGCGGCCGGGTCGAAGGGGATGTTGGCGATCGGCTGCACGCCAAGCGTGTTCGAGATGTCCTTGGGCAGCAGGCGGGTGCGCCGCGCGAGGTCGGACTTGTTGATGATGAGCTTGCACGGACGGTTGTCGCCGCGCTTGCTGTTCAGGAAGTCGAGCAGGTTGCGCGCGTCGCGGATGTTGGCGATGTCGGGGCTGACCACGAGTACGGCCTCGTCGGCGCCGATCATCACACCTTCGACCCAGCCGGACCAGGTGTGCGGCACGTCGACGATGACCAGCTTTGTCATCTGGCGGCAGAGATCGATGGCCTTCTCGACCGCCTCCTCGTCGATGCCGTCATAGTGCCGCAAATTGCCCGAGGTGCTGAGGATCTGCAGGTTCTCGTCGTCGTTGACCATGTAGCGCTCGAGCAGCGTGGCGTCGAGGCGGTCGGGATCGGCGAACGCCTCGCCGAAGGGCTGGCGCGGATCCTGGTTGAAGGCGAGGCCGCCCGTGCCGAAGGTCAGGTCGAGGTCGGCCAGGATCGTCCGCATGCCGATCTTCTTGGCGGCGGCCCAGGCCAGGTTCTGCGCCACGGTCGACGATCCGACGCCGCCGCGGGCGCCCATCACGGCGATGTAGCGGCAGCGCTCGGGGCCCTTCGGGTCATGCGCGGCGCGCTCGATGGCGTCCATCATCGCCTCGAGGCGAAGCGGCGACACCAGGTAGTCGGTGACGCCGAGCGAGACGATGCGGCGATAGACCGAGATGTCGTTGACGGCGCCGACCACGATCAGCTTGCGCCCGGGCTCGACCACCTGGGCGAGGCCGTCGAGACGGCCCTGCAGCGTGTCGTTGTCGCCGTCGTCCTCGACGATGATGAGGTTCGGCGAGGGGTGGTCGGCATAGTGAGTGATGGCGCGCTGGAGGCCGCCCTCGCGCACCGCGACCTTGCAGCGGGAGAAGTTGCGCTGCTCCGCCAGGGCCTTGCCCGCCGCAGCGGTCTCATCCCGGATGGCGAAGACGTCGATGGTCAGGCGATATTGCATGTTTCAGGCCCCAGTCGGCGACTTAGAAGATCTTGAAGTTGTATTCCTGCTGCAGATCGTTGGCGCTCGGCAGGGATTCGCCGCGCGTATAGCGGTCGATCACGTAGTAGGCGCGGGCGCCGCTGCGGCCGGGCGTCATCTCCTGCGGATAGGCGAGATCGCGTGGATTGGCGGCCATCAGGTCGGTGTTGCGCTGGACGGCGCAGCCGAAATTGTCGGTGACGCCGTTGTTGTAGTCGGAATCCATCGGGTTATCCCAGTAGCCGCATTCCTCGGCCTCGACGACGTAGATCGGGAACGCCATGTGCGAGGTGCCGGCGGTCTGGTCCTCCTGGACATAGAGGTTGATGTCCTCGGCGGGAACGCCGCGCGCCATCAGCGCGTTGGCCAGCTGCAGCGCCTGCTCGCGCGCGGCCGGGTCCTCGGCGGAGCGGCCGGAAACCGTCACGTCGAGCGGCGCCGCGCCCTGGCCATGATAGGCGGCCAGGAACTCGTCGATGCGCTGCTCGTCCGCCGGGCTCGGCTTGCCGGCATAGAGCGGGCCAAGGTCGAGCCGCGCGGTCTTCTGCTGCACCGTGGTCGGATGCGTGATGTGCGGATCATAGTTGGCGAGGTCTGTTTCGCAGGCGGTCATAGCCATCACCAGGAGACCGGCGCCGGCGAGGCGGAAGAGTGCGTTGATCACAGCGTCCCCCTTAGTTGATGATGTACCCGATCGGACCCTTGGGCCCGTCGGTCGGCAGGCTGCTGGCCGGCGGCCGCCGCACATAGATGTTCTGCAGGTTGCCGATGAAATAGCGGTCGAGATCGTGCGACGGCGCGAAGCCGTCGGTCGGCGCCGCCAGCAGGTCTGGGTCGGTCGGCTTGGCCAGGATGACCGAGACCAGGATGACCAGCTCTGTCTCGTTGCGCTGGAACGAGGTCGAGCGGAATAGGGAACCCAGGATCGGCAGGTCCATCAGGCCCGGCACGCCGTTCACCGCGGTCTGCATGTCGTTCTGCAGCAGGCCGGCGATCATGATGCCGCCGCCGCTGGGCAGCTCGATGGTGCTGTTGGCGCGGCGGGTCTGCAGGCCGAGGATCTCGAAGCTGTCGGTGCCGAACGGGATCACCACGGAATTGGCCTGCGACAGGGCGCTGACCTCGGTGGAGACCTTGAGCCATATGCGGCCCGGGCCCATCACCACTGGCAGGAAGGCGAGGCTGACGCCGAAGGGCTTGTATTCGACCGAGGTGGTGGCGCTGTCGCCGTCATCGGAGACGGTTACCACCGGGTATTCGCCGCCGGCCAGCATGCTGGCGGGCTCGCCGGAGACGGCGAGCAGGTTCGGCTCGGCCAGGGTGCGCAAGAGGCCCTGCGTTTCCAGCAACTGGAAGGTGGCGTCGAGATTGTCGGAGCTGAGCCCGAGCGTGCCGGCGAAGACCGAGCTGCTGAGGCCGGTTGCCGCAGTGGCAAAGTCAAGCGTCAGCGGGCCAAGTGTCTGTGGGCTGATCAGGTTGGACGCGCCGAGCTCCTTCAGCACGCTCTTCTGGATCTCCGCCACCTTGACCTTGATCAGCACCTGCTGCTCGGAGCCGACGGTGATCAAGTTGACGATGTTCTCGTCGTTGGCCACGAAGCGGCGCGCGATCATCTGCGCCTGGGCGGCGGCCGCGTCGGTGCTGACGACACCCGAAAGAACGATGGAATTGCCGACGCCCTTGGCCTCGATGCGCTCCTTGGGCAGCAGGCTCTGCAGGGCAGCCTGCACGGACTCGCCATCGGGCTGCACCACCACCTCGAGCTTGCGGATGAGGTTGCCGTTGGCATCGACCAGGAAGACATTGGTGACGCCGACCGTGCGGCCGATCAGGTAGACCTCGCCCGGCGCGCGCACGACGATGTCGGCGATGTCCGGATTGCCGATGATCACGTCGCGGACGTCACGCTCGAGGTCGACGGCGCGGGTTTTGTTGAGCGCCAGCTCGAACTGGGCGGCCCCCGTTCCACCGGCGGGCGGGGCCATCGGCTCGACCGGGATCTGCACGCGCTTCGGCTGCTTGCCCGTGGGCGGCGTGCTTTCGAGCTCGTAGGCGTCCATCGGCACGTTGGCGGCGGTCTGGCTGGGCGCGGCGGCGGGCGGGGTCGCCGCGGGCGCGTCATCGAACTGGTACTGATCGAGCTTCTGCGCCGCGCTCAGCTGGTTCAGCTGCCGGACGGCATCGAGTGCTCCCTGCTCGGCTTCCGCCATGCCGGCGGGCTGGCCGGATTCCGGAGCCGGCGCGTTGATGATGCCGATCATCTTGCGGACCGGTTTCGCGCTGGGTTGGGCGGGCGGCGTGGCGGCGGGCTTCGCGTTGGTCGCCGTCGGGGTCCCGCTGGCCGGGGCCGAACTGCTCGAGGGGTTGCCGAACTGGTCGAAGATCACCGTGTCGACGCTGGTCGCGTTCTCGACCAGCGGCGAGTCGATGATGGCGCGCGGCACCTCCGGCGACGTCGCGGCCGGCAGGGGATCCGCGATCGCCGGCGAGGTTCCCCACATCACCCCGACGACACAGATAGCCGCGATTCGCTGAAGGTTACGCACGGTCAATATCCTTCCTGAGTGACAGCACCGCCGCGATTGACCCGAACCGAGTTGCCGACGGGACCGTAGCCAAGGCCCGAGTCCGTGAGGATCGCCGCCACCGCGCGGCTGGTCGCAACGTCGGAGACGAAGTTGAACGGATCCTCGAAGGCGTCGATTTCGTCCTGCGCCGTCTGGTCGACGACCAGGCTGCGCAGAACCAGCGTCAGGCTGCCGAGCTGACCGGCGGTCAGCAGCTTCTCCGCGTCGCGCGGCGAAACTTCGACCGTGGCGGTCTTGCCCACGTCGGCCGGGCCGGCATCCTCGTTGCGCGCCAGCGACTGGTCGATGGCGAGCACCTTCACGTTCCGCATCACCGTCTCGGTGGTGTATTTCACCAGCGTGTCGCCGTCGGGCAACACGACCGGCCGGCCCTCGGCATCCTGCGCCTTGCCGTTCTCATCGAAGACCTTGATCTCGTGGCCGATCGACAGCAGCACGTCGACATAGTCACCGGGGGCGATGAAACCGCCGGCGCCGGTCGCGGCGGAGATCTTGATCGAGATGGCGCGCATGCCGGGCGAGACGACCGCGGAGCCGATGCTGCGGTCGCCGCGCTGGATCAGCGCGTCGGGGCTGATCGGCTCGTTGGCGAGGATGCGCCGGCGCGCCACCGCGCCGACGATGTCGTTCTCGGCGTTGCCGGTGCCGGAGGCCACCTGCTGGGCCGGGGCGGGCTGCGCCGCGCCGCCTTCCACCGCGGCCATGCCCTGGGCGGCTTCCCCGGCGCCGTTCTGGGCCGCGGGCTTGCTGCCTTCCATTCCGTCATTGGTGGACGTCGCGGCTTCATCGCTGGAGATCGCGGGATCGTCGCTGGCGGTCGCGGCCTCCTCGGTGGAACTCGCGGCTCCTTCGGTCGAACTCGCGGCTTCGCCATCCGCGGCAGGCGCTGGCGCGGGGGCGGCCACAGGCGCGGTCTCCGCAGCGCCGCCGGGCGCTTCCGCACGCACCACCAGGCCGACCTGCGTCGGCGGTACGGTGGCGGATGGAATCACGAACTCGCTTTCCAGGATCATGCGCTCTTCGACCAGCGCCTCGGGCCATTCCGCCCAGCTCACATCCTTGGAGGAGAGAACCTCGCCCGGATTGATGTTGCGGCTGGCGACCAGGACCTTGGCGATGCCGGTCGGGCGCGGCGCCTCCTGCACCACGGGCACAGTCTGGCGCTCAAGGAAAACCTTCACGAGGAACGCCGCCGCGCCTGCCAGGACGAAGGCAATAACGGCGAGCATGATGACTGATGGCCTCATGGAGAACGCGGCTCCTCTTCCCACGAATAGTGCCAAGCGGATTTATTCGAGCATCCGCAATTGACCGCATGCTAGGTACCCATGGTGAAGGATTGGTAAACCTCACAGGGGAGGGCCATGGCGCCGGAGGACATTCGCGGAAACCCGTGAACCGACACCGCCCGGTCCTAAGAAATCGGCCTCCGCGCGGGGCCTTTGGGTTCGATTCTTGCGATTGGGCTCAGAGACGTGCTGAAGCGCGCTGCCGCGGCCTGCCACGCAGAAGCCCGCGGGCGGTCTTGTCGCCTGCCGGGATTAGAGCGGAAGCCAGGCTGCGAAGGGCGATGTCGGCGCAAACGCGAAGAAGTCTATGCCGGCGAGGGCGATGGCGATCCCGTAGGGAACGCGGCTAAACGCCGGCACTTCCGCCGCCGCCTCGCCGTCGGTCGCCTGAGCCGCCGGGGCGGAGGCTGGCAGTGGCTTTGGTTCCGGCTCTGGTTCCGGCTGCGGACCGGCGCGGGACTGGGCGGCGGCCGGCGCGGCGTTGACATTGGCCTTGCCAAGGTGTTTCCGGACCAGCCAGACGATGCACAGCACGCCGCCGAAAGCCGACATCACGACCAGGAACCGGGGCAGGCCGGCGAATTGCGTCCACAGCGCCATGACCGCGATGAGCTTGGCGTCGCCGCCGCCGAAAACGCCGAAGGCGAAGGGGATCGACGCCACGGCGAGCATGCAGACACCCGCCGCGAGCGACCAGCCGAGAAACGGCCAGGAGCCCTCGGCCGCGGCATAAGCGGCGAAGCAGGCCGCCACGCCGACGACCAGGAGGTTCGAGATGCGATAGCGCCAGCCGTCCTCGATGGCGGCCGCAATCAGGCAGAGCAGCGCGCCGCCGGCGGCGATGAGCTGGATGGCGGCGGCGAAGCCGGCGGGTTCGAGGGAGGTCGGCATGGTCATGGTCTTCGCTGGACGGACGCCTGGGTCGCGAGCGTCAGAGTGCCCTCAAGATCGGCATTGCGGCAAGCGGGGCTCTTTCCGCGCGCCGGGACGCGCGGAAAGAGGCTCGATGGAAGGCGGTAAATTCGGCGCTGCGGTTACGGCGCCGGCGGCACGCTCTGCAGCGCCTCGCTCACCCGCTCGAAGACATAGATCAGCTCGTTGCCGGTGATGGTGATGGCGGCGATGATGACGACGGAGATTAGGCCGGCGATCAGGCCGTATTCCACGGCGGTCGCGCCCGAGGTGCAGGTCCGCAGCTTGCTGATGAAGCGAAGCATCTTCGGTTCCCCCGATGCAGTGGGTGAAAAGCCAAACGGCGGGCCTTTGCGGGCCCGCCGTCGGTTCATACGCTCGAAAGCGTGCCTGGCGCTTACGGCGCCGGCGGAACGCTCTGCAGGGCGTCGGAGATGCGGGTGAACACCTCGACCAGCTCGTTACCGGTGAGCTGCACGACACCGATGATGACGACCGAGATGAGGCCGGCGATCAGACCATATTCGATGGCCGTGGCGCCGGACTCGCACTTGCGCAGTTTGCGAAAGAAGCGAAGCATCGTTAGTTCCTCCTAATCGACGTGGCGCCCCGACGGCGACCACTTCCCACTCCACCCATGCGGCACCGGATCATTTTGCCGCCGAATGTCACATGAGCTAATAAATCCATTCGAAGTCCAGAACAAGTAAAAAATCGATCCCGGCAGAAGATTTATTTTAGATAATTCAAAGACAAACAGAGTTTTTCTTGAGTATTATAGTAATTGGTATACAGCTTCAGGAATTCCTCGGCGGGCGGGGGACTCGAGAATGGACGCCCTCGGCTGGCCGAATGGGTGTTTATAGGCCGCAAGGTTTTAACAAACGGTGAAAATGGGCGGTTAATTCAGCTTCGCTGAGAAATTCACGGCCCTCGGCGGCTTTCCGGCGCTGTCCCGGCACGCGGCGCGGGGCGGCTAAAATTTTAAGTAAATCTCCGCGAATACTAGGACGAATTCAAATATTCGAATCGCATCCCGCGAAGCCGCGCGGCTTCTATCGGTCGGACGATTCGGCTAGGGTCCGCGGCGGGGCCCAATGGCGCGCGCGGGAGCGAAGATGGCGATCCTCTATGCCGACGATCCGGCCGATGCGGCCGCCTGGAGCGCGGCGATCCGCGCCCTCGACCCGGGGCTGGATCTGCGCTTCTGGCCGGATTGCGGCGACCCGGCGGAAATCGAGTTCGTCATCCTCGGCGCCAAGGCGCCTGGTGACCTGCGCCGGTTCGCCAATCTGCGCGCCATCCAGTCGACCTGGGCCGGCGTCAACTTCCTGCTCGCCGACACCGGCCTGCCGCCGGAGCGGCCGCTGGCGCGCATGGTCGATCGCGGCCTGACCGCCAGCATGACCGAGTATGTCGTCTTCCATGTGCTGGACCATTTGCGCGCGGGGCCGCGGCTGCGTGCGGCGCAGCGGGAGCGCCGATGGCTGGAACTGGAACCGCGCAAGCCGCAATCGGTGACCGTGGCCATCCTCGGGCTCGGCGCGCTCGGCGCCGATGCCGCGGCGAGGCTGCACGAGCTCGGCTTTACCCTCCGCGGCTGGAGCCGCAGCGGCAAGGAGCTTCCCGGCGTGACCAGCTTCGCCGGCCTGGAGCGGCTGGCGGAATGCCTCGACGGCGCCGAAATCCTCGTCTGCCTGCTGCCGCTGACCGACGAGACGCGTGGCATCCTCGACGCGCGCGCCTTCGCCGCGCTGGCGCCTGGCGCGGTGCTGATCCACGCCGCGCGCGGGGCGCACGTGGTCGAAGCCGACCTGCTCGCGGCGCTGGCGCAAGGCCGCCCGTCGCGCGCCGTCATCGACGTTTTCGCCACCGAGCCTTTGCCGCCGGAGCATCCGTTCTGGCGCCATCCCGCCATCACGGTGACGCCACATGTCGCGGCGATCACGCGGCCCGGCACCGGCGCCGAGGACATCGTGGCGAACTACCGCCACGCGCTGGCGGGCGAGCCGTTGATCAACCAGGTGGACCGGGGGCAGGGGTATTAGCCCCGCGCTCTAACGCAGGCGGCGGTAGCTCTCGGCGCGAGTCAGCATCATCGAGATGTGGTTGCGGCGGATCATCCCGAGCGCGTCGAAGTCGTTGACCGCCAACGCGCGCAGCGATTCCTCGACCTCGTAATAGAAATATTCGACCTCGCGGCGGATGTCCGCCTTCGCCATCCAGCCGTACCAGTAGCGGTCGGTCTGGTTGTAGAGCTGGTCCTGGAACTGCCGCAGGAAGGCGTTGCCGACCACGTTGTTGAGCCGGGCGTAGAAGCGGTCGCAGATATCGGCGTATTCGCCCACTTCCGGCTCCGCCTCGGCCCTCAGCATCTCCTGCAGGCGATGCTTCAGCGCCTGCAGCTCGGCGAGATCCGATTCTGAGAGCGGGCGCGGCGATAGCCGTCCCATCAGCGTCGCCAGCGCCATGCGCAGCTCGTAGATGTCGCGCAGTTCGGCATCGTCGACCTCGGTGACGCGGATGCCGACGCCGTTCTTGACCTCGATCAGCCCTTCCACCGCCAGGCGATGCAGTGCCTGGCGCACCGGCGTGCGCGAAATCGAGAACTCGGCGGCGATCTCCGCCTCGGTCAGGCGCTCGCCTGGGGCGTATTGTCGCGTGGCGATGCGCTGGCGCAACACGTCATAAACGCGCAGGGAATTGTCGCCATGGCGAACCGGCGCATGCTGGGCGGGGCCGCGCGGCGTGGCGCGTTTGGCCGGTTCGTTCGGTGGCGCTGGACGCCGGTGCTCGGTCATTGTTGTCCTTGTCGGTCGGCTGGCCCATATAGTGACGCGTTTGGCCGCCGACAACAGCCTTGAATTCTGCCATCCACCGCTTCTGGTATTTCTTAACAAGCTCGGCCTAAACAAGCTCGGGGATCATCGATGCGGCGCGTCCGCCCAGACGGGGCAGATTTCCTGGCTAAGCCATGCCATTGAAGCCGTCATTCTCGCCGCCGATCCGAAGCGCCGTGCTGATCCGAATCCTGGAGCATTGGGACCGCCTGCGGGGTACGCGTGAAATGCCGGACTGGTCGGATTTCGATCCCCTGGACGTGCCCTATGCGCTGGGCTTCCTGAGCGTGATCGAGGTCCATCGAGACCCGCTGCGGTTCTATTTCCGCCTTGACGGCACCAAGCAGGTGGAACTCTTCGGCATCGACTGCACCTGGCGCTATCTCGACGAGGCGATGCCGCCCGATCATGCCGCAATGGCAGGGCAGTCCTACCGCGAGGTGGTGGCGTGCCGCGCGCCCCGCCATCACAGCCGGAAGATCGGGTTCCATGAACGGATTATTGACTATGAGGTGCTTATCCTGCCGTTCTCGCGCGAAGGCGCGGGGGTCGACATCCTGATGACCGGAATCGTCCCGGACTACGCCTGAAAAGGCTGAAAACTGAAGGCATTGTGCCGCAGGTCACTTTTCTGCGAGGGGCCGCAGGGCCATATGGGGTGCGACGTTTTACGGTAGCAAGCTCGGGGTAGTGGGAACTGGCGACGGTGATCACCGATTTGTGTGTGTCGCCGGTTGGCTGAGTTCCTGATATTGCGTGCGGGAAACGGGGGCGCCCCGCTGGGTTGCGCTCCGCAACGGGTGGAGAAGATTGAATGAAACGGTATCTGGCCCAGGCGGCGATGGCGGCGATGGCGGTGGCGACCCTGGCGGGTTGCGCCCAGTCCTACCAGCCGGTGGTCGATACGCGCGGCCACGATTCGGCGCGCTATCAGCAGGATCTCTATGAGTGCCGGCAATACGCCCAGCAGGTCAGCCCGGTCGAGGATGCCGCCGTGGGCGGCCTTGGCGGCGCGGCGGCCGGTGCGGCCCTGGGCGCCATCACCGGCGCCCTGGTCGGTGGTGTCAGCGCCGGCGAGGGTGCGGCCTTCGGTGCCGCCACCGGCGGCGCGGTCGGCCTCGGCGCCGGCGCCTATAGCGGCGTCAACGAACAGCAGCGCATCATCGACAATTGCATGCGCGGCCGCGGCTACAACGTCCTGAACTGAGCTTCGTGCGGATTCGCTGAACCCCGGCTGCCGGTCGCGGTGGCCGGGGTTCTCTCTTGCCCGCGAAGACGGGTCAGTTCCTTAACCGCCCTCTGGATAGGCTTGTGATCTCACGGATCACAGCTCCGGAGACTGGTGGATGCTTCGCCTGTTCAGACGCTGCCGGCGCCGGCCGAGATTCTGGCCAAGATTCCGGCCAGGCTACCGGCCAGCAGGCAAAGGCTCCGAGGATGAGCGCCGAGAAGCGCCGCGCCCGCGCCGAGCAACTGATCGGCGAGCCAATGAAATACATCAACGGTACGGTACGTGCCGCCGACTGGTTCCGCGATCAAGGCCGCGAGGTCATCGAGCAGGCGATGGACGAGGGCTTCCTCGTCTCCGACCCGGAACTCCGACTGCAGCATGCCGCTGCCCTGCGCCGCGAGGGTGAGATGGAAATTCCCCAGGGCGACGCCCGGCAGAGATTCGCCGCGATGGTGAATCCGCTCGTTTCGGCGATCATGACCTGCAAGGACGTCTTCATCGTCTACTGGGAGCAGCACGGCGAGACGTTCAAGTTCTGACCTTCGGCGAGGGCGCGGCCCCGCATCGCCACGCCACCTTCGTCGCGGTTGCGGCGGGCGCGGGTTTCTGTATCTTCCGGGTCATTCCCAGCGGGAGCGACCCATGGACCTGTCCAAGATCAAGATCGGCGAGAATCCGCCCTACGACGTCAACGCCATCATCGAGATCCCGCTCGGCGGCAACCCGGTGAAATACGAGCTCGATAAGGCCTCGGGCGCGATGTACGTCGACCGCTTCCTCTATACGGCGATGTTCTATCCCGGCAATTACGGCTTCATCCCGCACACGCTTGCCGCCGACGGCGACCCGATGGACGTCATCGTGCTGGGGCCGACGGCGGTGGTGCCTGGCGCCGTGGTGCGCTCGCGCCCCGTCGGCGCGCTGCTGATGGAGGACGAGGCCGGCGGCGACGAGAAGATCATCGCCGTGCCGGTCGACAAGCTGCATCCCTATTACTCGAATGTCGGGTCGTATCGCGACCTGCCTGAGGTGCTGCGCGAGCAGGTGGCGCATTTCTTCGCCCACTACAAGGACCTGGAAAAGGGCAAGTGGGTGAAGGTCACCCGTTGGGCAGACCCCGAAGAGGCCTGCGAGCTGATCCGCAATTCCATCGAAGCCGCCAAGGGCTGAGCCTTGCTGCCGCGCGACACGCTGAAGGCGATCGGCGATTTCCTGCGTCGGGCCGCTGGTGCGGAGCGGGGCGAGGCGGTCGCCGTGCAGCGCCTGCCCGGCGACACCGCGCGCGAACACTGGCTGCTGCGCGCCGATCTCAGCGGCGGGCCCTATGCGGGACGCCACCACCTGGTGCTGCGCGGCGAGGCCGATGACGGCACGCATCTCGGCAGCGCGGCCGAGATGGCGATCCGCAGCGCGGTATTCCAGGCGGGCGTCACGACGCCGGAGCCGCTCTGGGTCGAAGAGAGCGGCGCGGTGATCGGCCGGCCGTTCCTGATCCTGCGCCATGCGGGCGGCGAGGCCGATCCGGCCAGGATCCAGGCCGATCTTTCGGAGGAGCAGGGCGATCGGCTGGCGTTTCGCCTGGGCCAGGAGCTGGCGCGGCTGCATCGCATCGCCATGGACCAGGCGCCGGAAGCGCTCGCCTTCCTGCCGCGGCGCGGCGCCGACTGGATCGCGCAGCGCGTGCAAATCGCGCGCGGCATCCTGGACTCGGTGGCCGAGCCGCAGCCCTGCTTCGAATGGGCGTTGAACTGGTTGGCCGATCACGCCCCCGACGTGGCGCAGCCGGTGCTGAGCCACCGCGACTTCCGCAGCGGTAAGTTCGTCGTCGACGGCGACAACCTGGTCGGCATTCTCGATCTCGAGCAGGTCGGCTGGGGCGATCCGATGGAGGATCTCGGCTCCTTCTGCGCGCGCTGCTGGCGCCATGGGCTGCCGGCGCGCGAGGCCGGCGGCATCGGCAGCCGCGAGGCGTTCTATGACGGCTACAAGGACGTGTCGGGGCAGGCGGTCGACGATCGCCGCGTGCGCTTCTGGGAGATCGCCGCCGCCTTCCGCTCCGGCCTGCATGCCCTGCAGCTTCGCGCCCGTTCGGCGGCGACCGCGGAGCAGGCGCTGCGCGACCTGCTCGCCGGCTTGCGCAAGGACGAGGCGGAATACGACATGCTGCTCGACATCGAGCGCTACGAGGCGGAGAAGTCGTCATGACGGCGGACCAGCGCAGCCTGTTGACCGCGAGCCCGGCGGACCTGATTGACGCGTCGCGCGATGTGCTGCGCACCCGGCTGGCCGCCGCCCTGACCGAGGAGGGCGACAAGGCGCTGGCGCAAATGGCCCTGCGCGCTCTGGCCGTCGCCCGGGCGGAACTGACCGCCGATCCCGCTATCGCGGCGCGTGAGCTGGCCGAGATCGAGGCGCTGCTGGGGCGCGATTTCGCCGGCGATGCGCTGGCCGCGCGGCGCGCGCTGGCGGCGGAGATCCGCGCCCGGCGCATCCCCTCCGACGCCGCGTCGGCGGTGCGCCTGCGCGACCACCTGCTGAACGCGGCGGCGCACCGGCTTCGCCTCAGCAACCCCAAATACATGACCCGCCGCCAGCGCCGCGCGGAATCCTCCTATTAGGCCGCGCGTTTAACTTTCAGGGCGGCGCCGGGCACGCCCCTTGGCAGGACCCTTGGGGCTCGGCTAGGAATGAAGCGGCGACCGGCTAGGGAGGCTGGAAGCGGCTCCGCGCGGGTCAACCATCCGCGCCACAAACCGTAGAGGGATTGCCATGAAAGCGATGTTGAAAGGCGCATTGATCGCCCTTGGCCTGGCCGTGGGCTTTGCCGGGACGATTGCGGGAGCAACGGCGCAGGATTCGCTGCTGCACAAGATCCTGGAGCGCGGCACCTTGCGCGTCGGCACCACCGGCGACTATCCGCCGTATTCCGAGCTCGACCAGTCCAACAACACCTACAAGGGCTACGAGATCGACGTGGCGACCCAGCTCGCCGCCGATCTCGGGGTGAAGGTCGAGTTCGTGCCGACCACCTGGGACACGCTCGGCGCCGGCATCGCCGCCGACAAGTATGACGTCACGGCGTCCGGCATCACCATGACGCTGGAGCGGCTGAAGACCGTGGCGTTCTCCGACCCCTATCTCGATTCCCCGCTGGTGCCG
>JAEUKU010000231.1 GCA_016794075.1 Rhodospirillaceae bacterium | reverse complement strand
CGCGTCGGCCAGCAGCTTCACGCTGCCTTCGGTGTCCGAATTGGCCTTGGCGCGGGAATTGGCGAGGAAGGGGAACTTACCGACCTTGTATTGGATGCCGGCGGCCTTCAGTTCCTCCTCGGTCTTGCCCACGCTGGCAAGCTCCGGCCAGGTGTAGACGATGTTGGGGCAGGTCTCGTAATTCACGTGGCCGGCCTGGCCGGCCAGCATCTCGGCCACGGCCACACCCTCTTCCTCCGCCTTGTGCGCCAGCATCGGCCCGCGCACCACGTCGCCGATGGCGTAGATGCCGGCCACGTTGGTGCGGAAATGATCGTCGACGGCGATGCGGCCCTTCTCGTCCAGCTTCACGCCGGCCATTTCGAGGGCGAGGCCGTCGACATAGGGGCGGCGGCCGATGGCCACCAGCACCACGTCGCCGACGAGCTCTTCCGGCGCACCGCCTTTGGCCGGCTCCAGCGTCAGCGTCACCTTGCCGCCGGCTTTCTTCGCTGAAGTCACCTTGGTGCCGAGCTTGAAAACCATGCCCTGCTTCGCCAGCGCCTTCTGGAAATCGGCGCCGATCCCGGCATCCATGGTGGCGACGATGCGGTCCAGGAACTCGACCACCGTCACCCTGGCGCCGAGGCGCCGCCAGACCGAGCCCAGCTCCAGCCCGATGACGCCGCCGCCGATCACCACCAGATGCTCCGGCACTTTCTCAAGGGCCAGCGCGCCGGTGGAGGACACGATCTGCTTCTCGTCGATCTCGACGCCCTTCAGCGGCGCCACGTCGGAGCCGGTGGCGATGACGACGTGCTTGGCGGCGATGGTCTCGCCCTTGCCGTCCACGATCGCCTCGACGCGGCCGTTACCGAGCAGCCGGCCGAGGCCCTTGAAATAGACGACCTTGTTCTTGCGGAACAGGAACTCGATGCCCTTGGTGAGGTCGCCGACCACCTTGTCCTTGCGGCCCATCAGCGCCTTCAGATCGAATTCCAGCTTGCCGGCCTTCAAGCCATGCTGGGCGAAATCGTGGCCGGCCATCTCGTAGAGATGCGAGGATTGCAGCAGCGCCTTGGAGGGGATGCAGCCGACATTGAGGCAGGTGCCGCCCAGCGCGCCGCGTTTCTCGATGCAGGCGGTCTTCAGGCCGAGCTGCGCGGCCTTGATGGCGCAGACATAGCCGCCCGGGCCGCCGCCGATCACCACCACGTCGAATTCCTGGTCCGCCATCTCTTAAGCTCCGTTCCTTCAGCCGCGCCGGATCAAGACCGTCGCGCGTTCCTTGCGCTTGCCGTAGCGCGTCATCGTGACGAATTCGGCACGCGGCACCGCGTAATCGGTGACCGTGCGCCGGGTCTGGCCCTTGTCTCGCGAGATCCAGGGGTCGTTGACCGTGACATGCTCCGCATCGACACCCGTCACCACCACCCAATGGGCGGTCGGGTCCTGGTGGATATACTCCATGCTGACCAGCACGATGGGCATGGCGCCGTCATCGAGCGCCTGCGCCAGGTCGTCGATGTCGAGGGCGCCGACGCGGAAGGGTATGCCGAGCCGCTTCATCTCCGCCTTGTCGGCGCGGTCGAGCTCTTCCATCACCATGGCGCGGGCCTTTTCCTTCGGTCGGGTGCTCAGCAACGCGCCCTTGTGGTTGACCCAGACCTCCGCCCGGAAGCCGCGCCGGTGCGCCGCCAAGGCGAGTCCGGTGGCGCCGCAGCCGCCGTGATGCGGCCCGCCCATGAAGATGGTGGTCGCCTCGCGGTAGAGCTGCAATTCGTGGGCGCGGGAAAAGTCCGCCTTCGGCTGCAGCGTCTTCATCGCCATCAGCAGCGCCGACGGCCCGCAGGTGAAATCGGTGGTCTGGTTGTAGTGCGGCACGGTCCCGCGCCGGCCCGTTTTCGGCAGGTGCGGCTTCGTCACCTTGAGCGCCGCGGATTTGCCGGCGGCGCGGCCCGGCGCCGCCTTCGCCACG
>JAEUKU010000193.1 GCA_016794075.1 Rhodospirillaceae bacterium | reverse complement strand
TACGAGATCCCGATCCAGCTGAAGCTGGGTGCCGCCCGCGTCTATGACGACGTGCGCATGGCGATCAAATGCGGCCCGGATTCCATCTATATCGACGGCATGGAAGGCTCGACGGGTGCCGGGCCGCATCTGGCGACGGAGGATACCGGCGTGCCCGGCATCGCCGCCATCCGCCAGGCACGCAAGGCGCTGGACGATCTCGGCATGTCGGGGCAGATCTCGCTGGTCTATGCCGGCGGCATCCGCAATGGCTCCGACGTGGCCAAGGCGCTGGCCTTGGGTGCCGACGCCATCGCCATCGGTCACTCGGCGATGATGGCCTTGAACTGCAACAAGGACATCCCCGAAGCCGATTACGAGAAAGAGGTCGGCGTCGAGCCCGGCTATTGCTATCACTGCCATACCGGGCGCTGCCCGGTGGGCGTCGCAACCCAGGACCCGGCGCTGCGCAAGCGGCTCGACCCGGACGAGGCGGCGGAGCGCGTCTACAACTTCCTGCACACCCTCACCATCGAGGCACAGATGATGGCGCGCGCCTGCGGCAAGACCGACGTGCATTCGCTGGAGCCGGAGGACCTCGCCGCGCTCACCATGGAGGCGTCCGCCATGGCGATGGTGCCGCTCGCCGGCACCCAGCATACCGTCGGCCGCCCCGACATGACCCGCTACTAAGGAGAAGACGCCATGGCGAATACCACCAAGGGCCAGGACGTCGACAAGTTCCTGAAGGACGCCGCCGGCCTCGACAGCAAGCGCGAGAAGGAGATCGGCCAGCACATCGGCTATCGCTACGATGTGAACCTGGTGCCGGACTATTCGCGCCTGACACCCTTCCTCAAGAAGTATATCGAGCTGATGGGCTGGGATGACCTCAACTGGCTCGAGGACATCCATATGGGCTATGAGGAAGGCCGCCCGGCCATCTTCGACCGCAATGTCAACGGCTGGGTCACCATCCCGCCCGACCTGAAGCTGCCCGAGGACCAGCAGGGCCGCGACATGATGGCCCGCGAGCTGCTGATCAAGTTCCAGATGTCGAAGAAGCACCCGCTGTGGGATTTGAAGCGGGCTTATAAGAAGTTCTGAGCGGTCCTCTCAAACTCGCTCGTTACCCCGGCCTTGCGCCGTGGTCCACTTGCCCGAGCGCACGGGCGGTGCCAATCGACGTGGGTTCTTGCGACGGCGCCATGGATCCCGGCGCGCGCGGAGCCTGTCCTTGGGCCGCGCTCCGCGCGGACCCGAGGGCTTGGCCGGGATGACGATCGAGTGGTGACGCGCTCATTGCGCTGCGCGCTCCTACCCCTCCGTCCGCCACTCGCTCGCATGCGTCCAGTCGGGCTTGAAGGCCAGGATGCGGGTGTTGGGCGGCATGGTCGGATTGAACATGTGATTGTGCCAGTAGGTCGCCTGGTAGAAGTCGTGGCCCTGGTCCAGCTCGACGACCTCGCAGGGCAGGCGATAGCCTTGGGTGAACTGCTCGAATTCGAGCACGCAGCGGCCGAGATGCAGCAGGGCCGGGGGCAGGTCCGACGCCGCGCCGAACAGAGCGGTCAGCGTGTCGCTGAAGTTCCGTGATTGCTGGAAATAGCTGGCGGAAAGCAGCTCCAGGATCTTGTCGTAGCGCTCGATCGGGTCGTTGGTGCGCCGGCACTGGAACTCGAACATCCGCGTGGTATTGGCGGGATCCCGCTCGACGATCAGCATGGTCACGCCCGCGGACAGGCGCTCGCCGGCCGGCGTCAGCACCCGCGGCCGCATGCCCGGCGTGGGCCGGCCGCCGCCTTGGCGCGCCGACAATTGCCGCAGCCGGCACTGCCAGCCGAGGAAATCGTCGCGCAGGGCCGCCGCGGCGACCTCCGTCAGCACCACCTTGCCCGGCTCCGGCGCGCTCATGCCGGATTCTCCACGGCGCGATATTTGCCCTGGTGGAACAGCAGCGGCTTGATCCCCGGGTCGTGGCGCAGGCGGATGACGCGGCCGACGAAGATCACGTGGTCGCCGCCGTCATAGGTGTGCTCGGTGCGGCATTCGAAATTGGCGGCGCAGCCGGGCAGGATCGGGCAGCCGGAATCCCACAATTCGAAATTCACCTCGGCCCACTTGTTTTCCGAGGCCTTGGCGAAGCGGTCGGACAGAGGCAGCTGCTCCAGGCTCAGCACATTGACCGCGAAATGGTCGGTGGCGAGGAACGCCCGCATGGAATAGGCCTTGCGCCCCAGGCTGAACAGGATCAGCGGCGGGTCCATCGACACCGAGTTGAAGGAATTGGCGGTGATGCCGATGCATTCGCCGTGCGGGCCCAAGGTGGTGATGATGGTGACGCCGGTCGGGAAGCAGCCCAGCGCATTGCGAAACTCGCGCGGGTCGATCCCTTCGGTGTGCAATCCGGTATCCTGCTGCATCCGGCCTCGTCACTCTGTTCACGCGCGACCAATCCGGACCAATCGCCGCGCGGCGGTCTTTTTGGTCGTTGATCGCGAACCGCCCATCTTCTAGCATTTCTTCGGGCGCCAGCGTTAGTGCGGAAGCGCTGCGCAAGAGGCGCCGACACGGCCTTGTCTGGGGCGGGAGCCGCTCATGCTGATCGATCGCCGGGTGCCCGTCCTGCCGCGCGGGGTCGAGCGCTACATCGTCGGTGGCGGCGGCGCAGCCGTCCTGGCCATCGCCGGCGGCGACCGGATTTCCGTGATCGACCGAGAAGGCCGGCAGCCCTGCGAAGTGATCGTCGCCGATGCGCAAGGCCGCGTCGATCCGGGGCTGATCGGCGGCAAGGCCGGGGGCCGCGCCGATGGCCTGCGCGATATCCTCGCCGCCGGAACGGAAGACGCGCGCAAGGTGGTCGCTGGGTTGCGCCGGCGCAATCTCGACCTGGGCCAGGGCCCAGGACAAGGCGGGGCCATCCGCCTGTTCGGCGGCGACTCGCCCGCCGGCGCGCAGGCGGACTTCACCGCCCAGAGCGACGGTATCCTGGTGGTGGCCGCACCGGGCGCCGCGATGGCGCCGGACGGACAGGACACCGCCACCGAGATCGAAGTGCGCATCGCGCGGGCCGCGCCCCTCTCCGGGCAGTCGGCGCGGCTGCCGGAGCCGCTCGCCGATGCGGTGCTCGATTTCGAGGTGCCGAAAGCCTCGGCCCGTGCCTATGAGGTGAAGGAAGGCGAGTATATCCAGATCATCGACAGTTTCGGCCGGCAATGCTCCGACTTCCACTGCTTCAACGCCCGCGCTTTGCAGAAGGGGATCGAGCGCGATCTCGACAACACCGTCACGCGCACGCTCTCGGGCCGCGGCTATCCCGGGCCCGGCCTCTTCGCCAAGGTATTCGACCAGGATTTCCAGCCGCTGGTGGAGCTGGTGCAGGACACCTGCGGCCGGCACGACAATTTCGCACTGGCCTGCACCGCGAAATACTACGAGGACATGGGCTATCCGGGCCACGTCAATTGCTCGGACAATTTCAGCGAGGCGCTGGCGCCGTATGGCATCGAGCGTCGGCGCGGCTGGGCAGCGCTCAACCTGTTCTACAATACCGGCATCGACCACAATAACGTGCTCTACCTCGATGAGCCGTGGTCGCGGCCCGGCGATTTCGTGCTGTTCCGCGCCCTGACCGATCTCGTTTGCGTCTCCTCGGCCTGCCCCGACGACATCGACGCGGCCAATGGCTGGGACCCGACGCCGGTGCATATCCGCACCTATCCGAAACAGGAGCGCTTCTCGCGCGCGGTGGCCTATCGCATGACCCCGGACTCAGAGCCCAAGATGACCAAGGAAACCGCCTTCCATCCGCGCCTCTCCGCGCTCACGCGCAACTACGCGGAATATCGCGGCTACTGGCTGCCCAACCGCTTCAACAACGAGGGGCCAGTCGCCGAATACTGGGCCTGCCGCGAGAAGGCGGTGATGCTCGACCTCTCGCCCCTGCGCAAGTTCGAGGTGACTGGCCCGGATGCCGAGACGCTGCTGCAGCGCGCGCTGACCCGCGACGTGCGCAAGCTCTCCGAGGGGCAGGTGGTCTATTCCGCTATGTGTTACGAGACCGGCGGCATGCTCGACGACGGCACGCTGTTCCGCCTGGGCAAGGACAATTTCCGCTGGATCGGCGGCGACGATTACGGCGGCCAATGGCTGCGCGAGCTGGCGGAGAAGCAGGGCCTGCGTGCCTGGGTGCGTTCCTCCACCGACCAGCTGCACAATCTCTCGGTCCAGGGACCGAAGAGCCGCGAGATCCTGCGCCAGGTGATCTGGACGCCGCCGGCCCATACCAGCGTCGACGAGCTCGGCTGGTTCCGCTTCACCATCGGCCGCCTCGGCGATTTCAACGGCCCGCCGGTGATCCTGTCGCGCACCGGCTACACCGGCGAGCTCGGCTACGAGGTGTTCTGCCACCCGAAGGATGCGCTCGCGGTCTTCGACGCGGTCAACGCGGCTGGCAAGCCGCATGGCCTGGTGCCGGCGGGGCTGGAGGCGCTCGACATGCTGCGCATCGAGGCGGGGCTGATCTTCGCCGGTTACGAGTTCTGCGACCAGACCGACCCCTTCGAGGCCGGCATCGGCTTCGCGGTGCCGCTCAAATCGAAGACCGAGGATTTCGTCGGGCGCGCGGCGCTCATCCGGCGGAAGGAGCATCCGCAGCGCACCCTGGTCGGGCTCAACATCGACGACAACGAGGTCGCTGCACATGGCGACGGCGTTTTCGTCGGCCGTGCCCAGGTGGGCGTGGTCACCAGCGGCACCCGTTCGCCGATCCTGAAGAAGACCATCGCCCTGGCGCGCCTCGACGTCACCCATGCCGCGCTGGGAACCGCGGTCGAGATCGGCAAGCTGGACGGCCGGATGAAGCGCCTGCCGGCGCGGGTGGCGCGCTTCCCGCACTACGATCCGGACAAGACGCGGGTGCGCGCGTGAGAGCGGGCGCGGCATGCCGGCGGAGATACCACTTTCAAACCACTGGCGCAGATTGGTAGCCCATAGGCGTTGTAATGGTTTCAAACCGCGGTTAGTCTCAATCCACAAGAACACCATGGTCGCTCCCAGCAGGCCGTCGGTTGCGGCTTGCCGGCGGCGCGGCCGGAACGGCAGGCGCGCCCGGTAACGTCCGCGGCGCATGGCAGGGAAAAGGGAGGCAGCATTGAAAAAGCGGGTGGCGGTGATCGGCGCCGGTCCTTCGGGCACGGCGGTCCTGCGGGCGTTCCAGTCGGCGGCGGCCAAGGGGGCCGAGATCCCGGAGATCGTCTGCTACGAAAAGCAGGACGATTGGGGCGGGCTGTGGAACTATACGTGGCGCACCGGCCTCGATGAGTATGGCGAGCCGGTCCATTGCAGCATGTACCGCTACCTGTGGTCGAACGGTCCCAAGGAATGTCTGGAATTCGCCGACTACACGTTCGACGAACATTTCGGCCGGCCGATCGGCTCCTACCCGCCGCGCGCCGTGCTGTGGGACTACATCAAGGGCCGCGTCGAGAAGGCCGGCGTGCGCGGCTGGTGCCGCTTCCGCACGCCGGTGCGCCGGGTCGAGTACAGCGAGGGCACCGGAAAGTTCTCCGTCACCGCGCATGACCTGAAGAAGGATTCGTTCTCGACCGAGCAATTCGACCACGTGGTCGTGGCCTCGGGCCATTTCTCGACGCCGAACGTGCCGGAATTCCCCGGCTTCAGCGGCTTCAACGGCCGCGTCCTGCACTCGCACGACTTCCGCGACGCGATGGAGTTCAAGGGCAAGGACATCCTGATCATCGGCCGCTCCTATTCGGCCGAGGATGTCGGCTCGCAATGCTACAAATATGGCGCCAAGTCGATCACAACGACCTACCGCTCGCGCCCCATGGGCTTCAAGTGGCCGGCGAACTGGGAGGAGAAGCCGCTGCTGCAGCGGGTCGAGAACCGCACCGCTTATTTCAAGGACGGCACGTCGAAGGAAGTCGACGCGATCATCCTGTGCACCGGCTACCTGCACCACTTCCCCTTCCTGCCGGATTCGCTGCGCCTCAAGACAGCCAACCGCATGTGGCCGCTCGACCTCTATCGCGGCGTGGTGTGGGAGGCGAACCCGAAGCTGCACTACATCGGCATGCAGGACCAGTTCTACACCTTCAACATGTTCGACGCGCAGGCGTGGTATTCGCGCGACGTGATCCTCGGCCGGCAGAAGCTGCCTTCGCTCGCGGAGATGCAGAAGCACAGCGCCGCTTGGCGCGCCCGCGAGGAGAAGCTGGAAGACGCCGAGGGCTGCATCTGGTTCCAGGGCGACTACGTCAAGGAGCTGATCGACCTCACCGACTATCCGAGCTTCGACGTCGAGACGGTCAACAAGACATTCATGGAGTGGGAGCACCACAAGGCGGAGAACATCATGGGCTTCCGCGACAACGCCTATCGCTCGATCATGACCGGCAAGATGTCGCCGGTGCACCACACGCCGTGGCTGAAGGCGATGGACGATTCGCTGGAATCGTATCTCAAGAAGTAGCCCTGGCCGCGCCGCGCCGGGAAAGGCTGGGCCCTGGGCCCGGCCTTTCGTTTTTCGCCGGCCCTGCCGTTCGCAGCCCCGGCTCTGGATGATCGCTTGTAAGCCGCTCCCTAGGCGGGTAAACCCGTTGCAGCGGGAGCCGCCGGGGACAAGCGCCGGATTGACGGCGCCCGCAGGGGGGAGTTTCACCGGCCGCCCGTCGGCCAGCCAGAGGTTTTCATTTCCGCTCATATCCGCGCGTCGAATGACCATCCTCGGCGCGTCAATTTTCGCCGCTGGCCCATGTCACGCAGAACAGGAGCCCTGCATGAGTGTGTTCAGGCCGCATCAGAAGCAGTTCGTGCTTGGACCCGGGCCGGTGCATGTCTGGCCCGACTGGAACACCCTCGCCATCGCCGACGGTCTCGTGCTGTCCGTCTGCCCGAAGCTCAAGGTCACCCGCCTGCAGTCGCGCGATGGCGTTGCCTATTGCCTGCTGGGCTTCCCCGTCCTGTCCGACCAGGTGGCGTCGATTGCGGAGCTGTTTCCGACCAAGCATTCCTCCGAGATCGAGGAATGGACTGGGTACTGGGCAGGAAAATGGGCGCTCGTTTCGGACCACTGCATCTGGCTCGACGCGGCCGGCTTCCTGCGCATCCACTACCGCAATGTCGGCGGCAGGGTATGGCTCTCCAATTCGCAGGCGCTGCTGGGTGAACATCTGCCCGACGCGCCGGATGCGCCCTACATCGACTGGCAGGTCCGCCACCGGAACGGCATGGACTGGATTCCGCCGCCGCTGACCACGCGCGAGGGCGTCTACAAGGTCATGCCGCTGCGGACCATCCACCCCGTCACTGGCGCCATGCGCCCGGTACGCTTCCGCCCGGCGGAGATGGATGAGGGGGCCGACGATAACTCCCTCGCCGCTGCCATGCAGACCATTCTGGCCAACTGGTGCAACAGCGGCCACCGAACGCACTATCTCGCGCTGACGGCGGGGATGGACACGCGGCTGCTGCTGGCGACGGCGCGTGCGGCCAAGCTGAAGGTCGAGACCCGCACGGTGCGCTATCCGGAGGCATCGAAGGCCGATCTGGCGCTGCCGCCGCGTCTTTCGGCGGCGGTTGGGATCCCACACAAGATGGTCGGTCGCCCGAACCCGCCGCTGCCGCTCTCCGAGGTGCTTGCGCGAACCCGCGCCATCGTGGAGCATCTGGACGGCGCGACCTTCCATCCGGTCTCGGCCTACTTTGCCCACGGCCTGGACGACTTCATGCACGATCCGGGCAAGACGATTGCCGGCGGCTGGATGTTCGCCCTGGGGCGCTGCGCCTATTGGCGCCGTTTCGGCAATCACGGTCTCGGTGAAGCCCTGCCTACGCCGGACCAGATCCTCGACGCCTTTTTCACCCATTCCTACGACCCGCTGCCTTTCTGGAGCACGCATCCGCGCGCGCGCTGGCGGGAGGCGCTGCAGATCTGGCTCGATTCACTCGCGGAGCCGCGGGCGCTGAAGCTCGATTGGCGCGAGGCGTTCCACCTGGACCAGGCGGCGGGGGGATGGTGCACGGATATGCTGCGGATCATGGATCTGCAAGACGGCGATTATTTTCCGCCCGCCAATTGCCTGTGGCTGCTGCATCTGCTGGTGCGCGACCCGGTCGAACGGAGGAAAGAGGCCTTCGCGCACATGAACGCCATTCGAATCATGTCGCCGGCTCTGTGGAAGATTCCGACCAATCCGCTGACCAGGAAGGCGCGGTTCAAGCGCAGCGTCAAGGGGCTGCTAGGGGATCGGCAGGCCGGCAGGCTCAGATCCATTCTCAGGCGCGTGAAAGGCGCTCCATGACGGCATTCCGGGCACACACCAAGCAATTCCTGCTTGGGCCGAGGCCAGCGCGCATCTGGCCGGATTGGACCATCATCGAGATGGCCGACGGGCTTTTTCTGTCGGCATGCCCGAGGCTTCGTGCGACGCGGCTGCACACGCGCGAGGGCATCGCCTACTGGCTTCTGGGCCTCGCCGTCCTCGCCGATGATCCAGGGAGAACCATCGCCGAGCTGTTCCCTTCGAAGCACGCTTCGGAGATCGAGGAGTGGACCGGGTTCTGGGCCGGCAGATGGGCGCTGGTTTCCGCCGATGGCGTGTGGCCCGACGCCTCCGGCTGCCTCGGAATCCACCATCGTATTGTTGGCGGCGAGGTGTGGATTTCCAGCAGTCCGGCGCTGCTGGGCGATCATGTTCCCGGCGCGCCGTCCGAGCCCTATATCGCCTGGCATGTACTCCACCGCACCGGCATCGACTGGATTCCGGTGCCGCTCACCACACGTGAAAACGTCTACAAGCTGATGGCGCTGCGCACCATCCACCCCGTCACCGGCGACATCCGGCCGGTGCGGTTTCGCGCGGCGGAGAGGGACGAGGGGGCGAATGGGCACGCCCTGGCGACCGCGCTGAAGACCATCATGACCAACTGGGGGCGGATCGGTTATCGGCAGCGCTACCTCGGTCTGACGGCGGGGGTGGATACGCGCACGGTCCTCGCCGCGGCCAGTGCGGCGGGAGTCGTCGCGGAAGCGTGCACCATCGCCTATCCCGAGGCGTCCCGCGCCGATCTTGTCCTGCCGCCGAAACTGGCGGCGATGGCTGGTATTCCGCACAAGCTCGTCCGGAAACCGACTCCGCCCCTGCCGCTGCCGGAGATCCTGGCGCGAGCGGACGCCATTGCGGAGCATATCGACGGTGCCACCTACCATCCGGTTTCGTCCTATTTCGCCAACGGCCTGGACGACTTCATGCACGACGCGGGATGCACGATGGCGACCGGCCATATCCTCGATCTGGGCCGCTGCTTCTATTGGCGGCGCTTCGCCAATGCGGGTCTCGGCGAAGCTCTGCCTACGGCTGACCAGGTGCTGGACGCCTTCTTCACGCGCCCGACTGCCCCACTGCCGTTCTGGAGCAGGCATCCCCGCGCCCGCTGGCGGGAAGCGGTGCAGATCTGGCTGGATTCGCTCGCGACGCCGCGCGCCTTGAAACTCGACTGGCGGGACGCGTTTCATCTGGACCAGGGCAGCGGCGGCTGGGAATCCACCGTGCTTCGCGCGATGGATGTCGTCGACGGCACCTACTTCCCTGCCGGCAACTGCATCTGGGTGCTGCATCTGCTGACGCGCTATCCCGTCGAGCAAAGGATGGCATCCTTCGCCTATACGGAAACCGTCCGGGAGCTCTTCCCGGCTTTGGCCAAGGTTCCCATCAACCCACCCGGCAGGATTGCGCGGGTGAAACGCCGGGCAAGGCGCCTCCTGGGGGAACGGGCGACCAATGTGTTGAAGTCGTACCTGAGAAGGCTCAAGCTGCGGTGATCGTCGAGGTAACAGGGCGCGCATGACCCAATCCTTCCAGCTTGCCTGCGTGCAGAATTCCGCGGTGGCGGAGGTGGCGCGCAACACCGACATCACGCTGCGGCTGACGCGCGAGGCCTGCGATCGCGGGGCGCAGCTGGTCTGCCTGCCGGAATACTTCTCCGGCGTGGAGCTGCGCGGCGGGCTGCTGCATCCGGCAGCCTTCGCCGAGGACCGCCATCCGGTGCTGCAGGCCTTCGCCGACCTGGCGCGGGCGCGGCGCGCCTGGCTGCTGCTGGGTTCCCTCGGTGTGCTGGCGGATGACGGGCGCATCTTCAACCGCGCCTATCTGCTGAACCGCGGCGGCGCAATCGCCGCGCGCTACGACAAGATCCACATGTTCGACGTGGAGCTGGCGGAAGGCCAGCCGCTGCGCGAATCCGCCACCATCGCGCCGGGGGATCGCGCCGTCGTCGCGTCGACCGACCTTGCAAGGATCGGCTTCTCGATCTGCTACGATCTGCGCTTTCCGCATCTGTATCGCCGCCTGGCCCAGGGCGGCGCCGAGATCCTGACGGTGCCGGCCGCTTTCACCAGGATGACCGGCGAGGCGCACTGGCACGTACTGAACCGCGCCCGCGCCATCGAGAACGGCTGCTACGTGGCGGCGCCCTGCCAGTTCGGCATCCTGCCCGGCGGGGCGGCCTGCTTCGGCCATTCGCTGATCGTCGATCCGTGGGGCGAGGTTCTGGCCGATGGCGGCGAGGATGAGGGGGTGGTGCTGGCCGGAATCGACCTCGCCAAGCTGCGCGCGGCGCGGGCCAGGATTCCCGCCATCACCCATGACCGCGCCTTCGTCGGGCCGGAAGCGGGCCACGCCCCGGCGCCGCGCCTGGATCCGCGCGAGGTCGCCGGACTCGGCTGACCCAGGGCAGAGCCGGGAATTGGGCCTAAATTGGTCTCATATGGCCTTTGCGGATCATTAACCCTCTAAGGCGATATTCCTGCCCAGTGGGGAAATCCTCTGGAGGCGG
>JAEUKU010000141.1 GCA_016794075.1 Rhodospirillaceae bacterium | reverse complement strand
GCGACCTCCCACATCATCTCCAGGATATGCGCGCGGTCCTCGGGACCGATCCGCTGCACGATCCGCCGGGTGAAGGGAAAGAACTGGGTCGAGCCACGCACGGCATCCTCCGCCGCCGCGACCAGTTCCCGCAGCTCCGCCGCGGGCAGGTGGTAGCGCTCGGCGAGGATGCGCTCGATCGCGGCGCGTTCCTCGGCGCCGAAATCGTCGTCCATGCGCGCCGCCTCGATCAGCAGCGCGGCCACCGCCAGCTGCAGATCGTCGGGGCCGGCGGGCGCCGCTTGGCCGGACAGGAAATCGCGGAGACGACTGATCATGCAAACTCCAACGCCGGATCGCGTGTCATGATGCGATAACGCCTTTCGCCGGGTGCTGTCGAGAGGGAAGCCGCTAGAAGGCCACCGGCCGGTCGCGTAAAAGCAATGATTCCGCCATTTCTAGCTCCTGTGCCGCGCGATGGCCGGAATGGACCGCATGGCCAATGGTCGCCGGCGGCGCGGTGTCGACTTCATGCACCACATGCGGGCGAGCGTGCGCGTAAGGTCACAGCCCATGCCCGTGCAATGCGGAACCTAGTGGAAGCGGTTCCTGGGGTGACCGGGCCGAGCTTGGTCGGCTGGAAGAGGATGTCGAATCCGGCCGTCGGCACGCGCCTTGGACGAAATCGGGCGCGTCAACCGGCCCGTCGGTGCGTGACAAAGCCGCCAGGCGCTCGCGCGCGTGATGCTTGCATCCTTGTGCTACCGGGCGGTTCGCGCTTGCCGTGCTCGAATCTCGGCCGGCCAACGGCTCTTGATGAAGGCAAGGACTGCGGCGATCTCTACGTCGGAGAGCACGCCGCCGAAGGCGGGCATATCGGTCTGCACGCGCAGCGACTGATAGAAGGCCGGCCCTTGCTTCACAATGCTGAGCAGTACCTCGTCCGGATGATGCCAGGTGTGGCCGGTCTCGTCGTGCGGCGGGGCAGGCAGGCGGCCGCTGGGCAGCCTGCTGCGCCAGTTGGGCTGTCCCTCCAGCTCGGCGCCGTGGCAGCTGGCGCAGTGCGACCGATAGATGCCTTCGCCCAGCGCCACCTGCTGCCGATCGCCAGGGTCGATGGGCGGCACCCGGTCGGCAGAGGGCCAAAGCACGATGCCGACGGCACTGACGGTCAGCAGTACTACCGCCAACAGGCCCGCCGATTTCGAGCGCGCGCTCATCGCTCGCCGAAGCGCCGCCAGCTCTTGCCGCCATCGACGCTTTGCAGGATGCCCGCCTCGTGCGCGACGGCAAACAGGCGCGCCGGGCCGCGGGCATCAATTGCGAGATGCAGCAGGGTGCGATTGTCCGTGCTCAGGCTGGACCAGGCCGCCGGGCTGTCCTCGCGCGCCTCCATCAGTCCGCGGCCCACGACATAGGCGTAGATCACGCCATCGGGTCCGGTGGTGACCATGCTGACAACCTCACCCGGGAACGCCCCCACCCGCCATTGGGCGCCACCATCCTCGCTGACCAGAATCCCGCTCCGGGTTGCTGCGTAGAGCCGATCGGCCGCGGCAGCCGACGCGGCCAGCGTGATCAGACCGTCCGGCGCTGGTCCGGCGATCGACCAGTCCCTGCCGCCGTCGCGGCTGACCTGGATGCCGCCATGCACGCCGTAGATCACCCGCGGATCGGCCGGGCTGACGTCCATCTGGTGAAAGTCGACCGGCCCATCGAGGCCGGCCGAGAGCTGGGTCCAGTTCGCGCCACCGTCGGCGGAGATGAGGAAGCCAAGATTGCCGCCGCCGCTCGGGTGGCCGCTGGCATAGAGGATCGAGGGATCTGTCGGGTGGGGGGTGAAGCCCATGAAATCCTGCACCGGGGACAGCCGCGTCGCGACTCCATCCGCGGCGACCAGATAAAACCCGTGATGCGTTGCGAGATACAGCCGGGTCGGGTCGGTCGGGTCGACAGCGAGGCCGTGATAGTGAGTCTGCTTGTCCAGCTCGGCAAGCGGGAGAGACTCCGCGGCGCTTGCGGCCCTGGTGAGTGAAAGAGTCGCGATCACTGCGGCGAGGATCGTTCGAAACATCGGTTTGTCCTTGTTGCCCATTGGCTCATGCTTGCGACCGGGCGTCGCCGACATCGTCGAGCGACACGCACGGCAGCCGGTGGTTTGCCGGCGGCGGAACAGAAGCAAATCAGGTGCGGGGCGGGGACGCGTCGGGGCGGATGAAATGGCTTGCGCTGGACTCGGTTGGCAAGATCCAGGACACCCGCGATCTGGTCTCAGCCAGCTGAATGGCGAGAGGGACGATCATGGGTGAGGCGCCGCACAACTCGGCGCATACAGCGGATGCCGAATTTCCGGCGCCGCATGCATCGCAGCCCACATCCGTCGCCTCAGCCCCCGCTGCCTGTGGGCCGCCACTCGGCATCGGCAGCGTCATGGCCAAGGAAATCTGCCCGCTGGCCAGAAGCGACAGCAGAAGAAGCAGAACGAACAGCGATTGCCTGAAAGGATACCTCACGGACAGGACTATGCGCGGCCGGCCCTCGGCCGGCAAGGCCGAAGCCCTTGGGCAATATGTGCTCGCGACACTGTGACGCCCGGCAACAGTTCGGCTCAAGGGAACGGCCCGGCGCCCCGCGCCGGGCCATCGCCTGCCTGGCCTGCCGGATGGTTCAGGCGAGGCCTTCCGCCTTCGCCGCTGCCTGGGCCGAAGGCCGCGCCGCGACGCGCTCCATGAAGGATTTCAGCGCCGGCCAGGTGTCGAGGCCGATGTCGAAATACTTGGCCCAGTTCACCACGGTGTAGAGATAGGCATCCGGCGCGCTGAAGCTGTCGCCGAGCAGGAAGCTCTGCTTGGCCAGATGCGCGTTGATGGTGTCGAAGCGGCCCTTGATCTTGTCGAGCAGCATCTTCTTGTACTCGTCCGGCGTCGCCTTGTTGAACAGCGGGCCGAACTGCTTGTGCAGCTCGGTGGAGATGAAGTTCAGCCAGGATTGCAACTTGTAACGCGCCGGCGTGCCGTTGGCGGGGGCGAGGCCCTTGGCCGGCACCAGATCGGCGATGTACTGGTCGATCGCCGGCCCCTCGGTCAGTATTTCGCCGCTGTCGAGCTGCAGCGCCGGCACGTAGCCGTTCGGGTTGATGGCGGTGAAATCGGCGCCGCTCTCGGTCTTCTTGGTCGCGAGATCGACCTTCTCGAGGGTGAAGCCCAGCCCGGCCTCGCGGAGCAGAATGTGCGGCGCGTGCGAGCAGGTGCCCGGCGTATAGAACAGTTTCATCGATGTCTCCAACTCGTCATGAATGCGCGAGCGGCCCTGCAAACGGGCCGGCGCAGGGCGTGCAGCGATATGTAACATAAGTAGTAACATATTATCGTCAAGAGGATTGCGCGCGATTTCCTGTGGACTGTTTCGTGCGCGCGTTGCCCGGCGCGGAGGCGCCCCCTAGACTGCCGGCCGGCTGAGAGCCGGTAATTCCAGGTGACGCGCATGGCTTTTGACTTCGATCTCTTCATCATCGGCGCCGGGTCGGGCGGCGTGCGCGCGGCGCGCATCGCCGGCGGCCATGGCGCGCGTGTCGGCATCGCCGAGGAGAGCCGCGTCGGCGGCACCTGCGTCATCCGCGGCTGCGTGCCGAAGAAGCTGCTGGTCTACGCCTCGCACTTCCACGAGGATTTCGAGGACGCCGCCGGATATGGCTGGACGGTGCCGCAACCGCGCTTCGACTGGGCGGCGCTGATCGCCAACAAGGACAAGGAGATCGACCGCCTCAATGCCGCTTACAAGCGGACGCTCGCGAACGCGAAGGCGGAGCTGATCGAAGGCCGCGCCGTCCTGGTCGACCGCAACACCATCGCCGTCGGCGGTCGCACGGTCACCGCCGAGGTGATCCTGATCGCCACGGGCTCCTGGCCCGAGTTGCCGCAGGTGCCGGGCATCGAGCATGCGATCACCTCCAACGAGTGCTTCCACCTCGACAGGCTGCCGGAGCGCGTCGTGGTCGTGGGCGGCGGCTATATCGCGCTGGAATTCGCCGGCATCTTCAACGGCCTCGGTTCGGAAACCACCGTGCTCTATCGCGGCGAGCAGGTGCTGCGCGGCTTCGACGGCGACGTGCGCAACTTCCTCGCCGACGAACTGACCAAGAAGGGCATCAGGATCCGCTGCAAGACCGAGGTCGCGCGCATCGAGCGGACGGCGAGCGGCCTGCTGCTGTCCTTGACCGACGGTTCCACTCTGGCCTGCGACAAGGTGCTCTACGCCACCGGCCGCCGGCCGCTGACCCGCCAGATGGGCCTGGAGGAGGTCGGCGTCGCGCTGGACGAATCCGGCGCGGTGCAGGTCAATGCGTCATCGCAATCCAGCGTCCCGAACATCTACGCC